>JANNPG010000088.1:0-2926 GCA_031399805.1 Betaproteobacteria bacterium
CGGAAGATGTTGGCGCCACCGCCCGACATGCCGATGTTGCCGCTGAAACCGTGCGCGCAATCCTCGGCCAGACCTACCGCAATCTGGAACTGATTGTGGTCGACAATATGTCCGATGACTCGACACCCGCATACCTTGCGAGCATCGCCGATACGCGGGTGAAGTTTCTGCGCAATCCGAACCACGGTGTACTGGCCGTAAACCGCAACCTTGGTATCCGTCGCGCACAGGGCAGCTATCTGGCATTTTGCGACGATGACGACATCTGGATGCCGCGCAAACTCGAGGAACAAATTGCGCTACTCGAGGCGAAACCGGACGCAGCGCTGTGCTACACCAATGCCGTAGCGGTACGTGACGGTACGGATGAGGGTACCCCGGTGCTCTCGAAATCAGTTCGAGACAGGCACTTCGACAGACTCATCTGGACTAATTTCATTTGTAATTCCAGCGTTGTACTGCGACGCAGCGTACTTGACTCGGTCGGGCAGCCTGATGAAAACCCCGCGTTAACGCCTTACGACGATTACGACCTGTGGTTAAGAATAGCCGCGCGCAGCAGGATCATCGGGATTCAGGAACCGCTGGTCAGATACCGCGTCCATCAACACAGCTTTGGCGCGCGTTTCGCCAATCGCGAACTTATCGTGGCGCGGGTACTGGCAGGCGCTGCGCGCAAGCTTGGCCGTCGTCGACTGGCAATTTGGAGCTCGGCGTTGTTGCGTTGTTGCATGTATCTATACTCGAGATCGCGTCACGGATAACATGCCTTGCCAACGGCACCTTCACGCGACTGAGCAGGCAATTTCCGTCCGGGCTGATTTCCTGACACCAGGCGCTCGATGAAGTGCTTCAAACGCTGCGCGTTTGCCCTGCTCGCGATCCTGATGACCGGGATCATGGCGCTTGGTGCGATCGCATGGTTTGCGGCCGACTGGCTTAATGCGAGCGATGCCCCGGTTAAAGCGGACCGGATGCTGATTCTTGCCGGCGAGCCAGCGCGTTTTGTTTACGGCGCGGAACTGTACCAGCAAGGCTATGCTGCCGAAATCTTTGTCAGCAAACCTGCCCGTCTGCCGGGTTACCGGATCCTGGACGAAATGGGGATTCCGTTTCCCCGCTCGGAAGATGTGTACCGCGCTGTACTCGTGAAGAAAGGGGTGCCCGACCGGCATATCCATTACCTTGGAGATTCCTTGCTAAGCACGGTGGAGGAAGCAAAGGCAATGCACGAGCTTACGACACGGACGGCCTGGAAAAGCCTGCTGGTCGTCACCTCTCCCTACCACGTGCGCCGGGTCAAGATGACCTTCCGCGACGCGATGCCCGAAGTTTCAATTACCGTCGTAACAACTCCGTATGAGCGCTTTCCCGCCAAATGGTGGACTGATCAGGACGCCGCGCGCAATGTGGTGCTGGAATTGGCCAAAATCCTGTTCTACATGCTCGGCGGCCGCTTTGCTTCTGCGGCTCGAGACTAGATGCACCGCATGCTGGTAGCCATCACCGGGGCAACTGGATTCGTCGGCAGGCACTTGGTCGAATTGCACCGGCAGCGCGGCGACATGATCCGCATACTGAAACGCCCGGCTACTGCGAAAGTTCCCGTATGGCATGACATCGAGGTGGTCGATGGCGATCTGGCGGCAGGCGAAAGATTGCTCGAAAGATTTGTCGCCGGCGTCGACGTCCTGTATCACTGTGCCGGTGAGATCAGGGACGAGCGCGCCATGGCAATGACCAATGTAGACGGGACGCGCGCGCTTGCGAGTGCCGCCGCGGGCCGCATCAAACATTGGGTGCAACTCAGCAGTGCGGCAGTTTATGGCGGTGTACGCGACGGGCTTGTCACGGAAGAGTCCGTTCTCGCGCCCGATACAACCTATGGCAAGACCAAATTGGAATCGGAGCTGATCGTCCGGTCCGCCGCCGCAAGCGGAGCATTCACCTGCTCCGTATTGCGGCCGACCGCGATTTTTGGCGCGGATATGCCGGGAAACGCGCTGTTCCGGCTGATTTCGATGATAGACAAGGGGTTGTTCTTCTTCATTGGCCAAGCGGGCGCCATAATGAATTTCGTGCATGTCGATAACATTGTATCCGCGCTCACCCTGTGCGCAACGCATCCGGCCGCGGTCGGGCATGATTATATAGTTTCCGAAGAACTGACCATCGAGCAAGTCGTCGACATTCTTTCAGGTGAAATGGGCAGGCCCGTGCCCCGCCTGCGATTTCCTCTGATGCCAGTGCGAACGGCGGCGCGCATTGCCGGCATGCTCCCATTTTCGCCCGTCAATACAGCCCAGGTCGATGCGCTTGCCATCCGGGCTCGTTACTCAATCAAAAGTATCACGCGCGAGCTCGCGTACAGCCCGGTCACCCGTCCGGAAGCGGGACTCCGGGAACTGGTCGCAACCTGGAAAAAAAGGCGAAATAATGCGCCCTGAAAAACCGACATACTCGACCGAGTTGATACTGTGGATTCTCTTTTTCTGTTATTCAACCTCGGCCGCTCTCTTGTTCCAGAAACTCCTGCTGCCCCTGGTGCCATCACTGCACGCCGGCCACGGTTTGCTTGATGGCGACTCGCTTTCCTTCCACTCTGTCGCTGTTCGCCTTGCGGAGAAAATAGCGGCTTATGGATGGACGGCGTGGTCTTTCTATCCCGAACCGGGCGCAACCGGAAATACCGCCCTGCTTGGAGCCCTGTACGCCGTTTTCGGCAGCGATCCCTCCTTGATGATTCCTGTCAATGCCGCGATCCATGCCCTGTCCGGCGTGCTGATATATCAAATTGCCAAACTGCTCGCCACCGGAAAAACCGGACGAATCGCAGGGACAATTGCCGCCGCTTTGTTTGTGATGTTTCCATCCGCGCTTAACTGGTATGCGCAGATCCATAAGGACGGCTTTGCGATTGCGGGCG
>JANNPG010000443.1:0-5983 GCA_031399805.1 Betaproteobacteria bacterium
CTACGCATTCGCCATGATCATCGGCGTGTTGCTGCTGCTGACCGCGTGGATATTTCAGCCCTGGCTGGAAGGGGCGTGGGCAATCTGGCGGCACGTCGTATGGCCGTGATTGTCGACCAACAGCGATAAGACGCCATGAACTATATTCTGAGCCTGGTCATCTGGGTGCCTATCATCGCTGGGGTGGCGGTGCTTGCCGTCGGCGACCGGCGGCCGCAGACCGCGCGCATTCTCGCGTTGATGGGGGCGCTTGCCGGTCTTGCGGTGGCACTGCCGCTGTGGATCCAGTTTGACCGCGGTGCGGGCGAATTCCAGTTCATGCAATTCGCACCGTGGATCCTGAGTTTCAATGCTAATTACCACCTCGGCATCGACGGCATGTCGCTGCTCCTGATATTGCTCAACTGCGTGACCACGGTGCTGGTCGTGGTCGCGGGTTGGGACGTGATCAAAGAGCGCGTGGCGCAGTACATGGCGTCGTTCCTGATTCTCTCGGGACTGATGAACGGCGTGTTCTGCGCGCTCGATGCGTTGTTGTTTTACGTGTTCTTCGAGGCCACGCTGATCCCGATGTTCATTATCATTGGCGTGTGGGGCGGACCCAACCGCGTGTATGCGGCGGTCAAGTTTTTCCTCTATACGCTGATGGGCTCGCTGCTGTCGCTGGTCGCACTGATATACCTGTACAACGTTGCGGGCGGCAGTTTCTCGCTGCTCAACTTCTACGAAGTGCCGTTGCCAATCGGCGCGCAGCTGCTGATTTTTATCGCATTCATGGTCGCATTTGCGGTGAAGGTGCCGATGTGGCCGGTGCATACATGGCTGCCCGACGCGCACGTCGAGGCGCCGACCGGCGGCTCGGTGGTGCTGGCGGCGGTCATGCTGAAGCTCGGCGGCTACGGTTTTCTGCGGCTGTCGCTGCCGATCGTGCCAGACGCAAGCCACGAACTCGCGGGGTTCGTAATCGCGCTGTCGCTGATCGCAGTGGTTTACATCGGGCTGGTGGCGCTGGCGCAGACCGACATGAAAAAGCTGATCGCCTATTCGTCGATCTCGCACATGGGTTTCGTCACCCTCGGCATATTCATATTCAGCGCGCAGGGCATCGAAGGCGCCATTCTGCAAATGATCTCGCACGGCTTCATCTCGGCGGCCCTGTTCCTGTGCGTGGGCGTCATGTACGACCGCATGCATTCGCGGCTCATCGCCGACTACGGCGGGGTTGCCAACCGGATGCCGGTGTTCGCCGCACTCTTCATGTTGTTCGCGATGGCGAACTCGGGGCTGCCGGGCACCAGCGGGTTTGTCGGCGAGTGGCTGGTGATTCTGGCGACGATGAAGGTGAGTTTCTGGTACGCGGCACTCGCGGCCAGCACGCTCGTGTTCGGCGCGGCTTACACGCTGTGGATGTACAAGCGCGTCATATTCGGCGCCGTCGCCAATCCGCATGTAGAGGAACTGTCCGATCTGACCCGGCGCGAGATGTTCGTCCTGGGGGTGCTGGCGGTCGCCGTGCTCGCGATGGGGCTTTATCCGGCCCCGTTGGGCGAGGTGCTGCATGAGTCGGTGGGCGAAATTCTGCGGCTCGCCGCGCCCGGGCGCAAACTGTTGATCGGAATGTAGTCATGCAATTCATCACACCATTGATTCCCGCCTACGCCGAGGTTTTCCTGCTCGTCATGGTGTGCGTGATACTGCTGCTCGATCTCTTCATCCGCGACGAACAGCGCTGGATCACCTATGCGCTGACGCTGTCGACCCTGCTCGGCTGTTTCGTGCTCACCATCCTGGTGGTCCTGTTCTCCGACGCGGGATACACGTTCAGCGGCATGTTTGTGTCCGATCTGATGGCGAACGTGCTGAAACTCGGGATCTATCTCACGGTCGCGGTCGTGCTGGTGTATTCACAGGCCTACATACGCGCACGCGACATGTTTCGCGGCGAATTTTTCGTGCTCGCGCTGTTCGCGATGCTCGGCATGATGGTGATGGTATCGGCCAATCATCTGCTGACGCTGTATCTCGGGCTCGAACTCCTGAGCCTGTCGCTGTACGCGATGATCGCATTGCAGCGCGATTCGGCGGTGGCGACCGAGGCGGCGATGAAATACTTCGTGCTGGGCGCGCTCGCGTCCGGCATGCTGCTCTACGGGATGTCGATGCTGTACGGCGCGACGGGCACGCTGGAGCTTACGCGCATGGCCGATGTGATCGCCAACGAAACGGCGGACCGCACGATTCTGCTGTTCGCGCTGGTGTTTATCGTGGCCGGTCTCGGCTTCAAGCTCTCCGCCGTGCCGTTTCATATGTGGGTGCCCGACGTCTACCAGGGAGCGCCCACCGCGGTGACGCTGTTCATCGGGTCGGCGCCCAAGCTGGCGGCGTTCGCATTCGTCATGCGCCTGCTGGTGAACGGCCTGGGCGCGGCATACCTTGTCGAGCAGTGGCAGTGGATGCTGATCGTGATGGCCGTGCTGTCGCTCGCAATCGGCAACATTGCCGCGATCGCGCAAACCAATTTGAAGCGCATGCTCGCGTATTCGACCATTTCGCACATGGGGTTCCTGCTGCTCGGCGTGCTCTCGGGCAGTACCGATGGCTACGCGTCGGCGATGTTTTACGTCATGGTTTACGTGCTGATGACGCTCGGGACTTTCGGCATGATCCTGCTCCTGTCGCGCGCCGGCTTCGAGGCCGACCGCCTCGAGGATTTCAAGGGGCTCAACGCGCGCAGTCCGTGGTACGCGTTCGTCATGCTGCTCTTGATGTTTTCGATGGCGGGCGTGCCGCCGGCAGTCGGTTTCTATGCGAAATTGTCGGTGCTGTGGGCGGTCGTTGCCGCCGGCTATGTGTGGCTGGCGGTGATCGCGGTATTGTTCTCGCTGATCGGCGCGTATTACTATCTGCGCATCGTCAAGCTCATGTATTTCGACGAGCCGGCCGATCAGTCGCCGCTTGCGCCGTCCGCCAGCATGCGGTGGGTGCTCAGCCTGAACGGCATCGCGATACTTGCGTTCGGCATCCGGCCTGGCGGCTTGATGGCGCTGTGCGAGTACTCCATCGCGCTGTCGATGCAGTAGCGCCGCTCGTGGCAGAGGACTCCAAACCTGATTTCACGGAACACCGGCTGACCGGCAAGCTCGCCTATAACGGCGATCTGCTCAAAGTGCACGAAGACACGGTGCGTCTGCCGGACGGCAAGACCGCGCGCCGCGAGTGGGTCAGTCACCCGGGGGCGGTGATCATAATCCCGCTGCTCGACGCGCAAACGGTGATCATGGAAAGACAATTCCGTTATCCGCTCGGGCGGCATTTCTACGAGCTGCCGGCGGGAAAAATCGAGCCCGGCGAGGATCCTCTGGCAACCGCCAGGCGCGAGCTCATAGAGGAGTGCGGCTATGCCGCCAAGTCCTGGCGGCATCTCGCCACGCTTCATCCATGCATCGGCTATTCCGATGAGCGCTTCGAGCTTTACCTGGCGCGCGACCTGGATTACGTGGGACGCGCGCCCGACGACGGCGAATTTCTCGAAGTCGTGCCAATGGCGATTAACGACGTACGGCAGTACATACGAGACGGGCGCATTACCGACGTCAAGGTCGTGAGCGGACTTGCCTGGCTTGAGTGGTACTCCGGGTGACGTGACCGCTCGGGCTGCGCCGACGCTTTCGGCGTGGCTGCAATTTTGGCCGCCATCCAGCAATACCGGCCGCTGAACAGGTAGAGCGCAATGCCGATGGATACCGAAATCGTCGTTCACGTACTTGTAATGATCGATATTGAGGTAGCGCAACGACATGCATCGGCCAACGGCCGGGCGAAAAAACGGTTTTTTCGCCGGCGCCACCTACGCCACCCCATCCCGTAGTGCTCCGCCCCGCATAAAGCCGCATTTAGTTGTCGAAATACCGTCCATTTAGTTGGCGAAATTCCGTCACGAGCCGACCCTGATCTCGCCGGCTTGTGTGACTATTCGCACATTTTATTGCTTTGCGACAGGGGGTTGCGCTAGACTTAATCAGCCAGTCTGATTGCGCGAACCCGTGCAGCACTCTTGGATCGCGCGACCTGCATCTGACATTTAGTATTTTTATTAACAGGGAGCCCCTCATGCAGACCGCAACCGTACAGCACCTCGCAGTACAGCGTAGTTTGAACTTGACTGACTACGAAACCGAATATGAACCGGAATACGGAATGCTGTGGGGATATTGCAACCCGCAGACCGGGCCGAACATGACCTTGAAGTTACTCGAGGACGTTCGCAAGCACGACCGCCTGTTTGAGAGCAATGCGGGGCGCGTGTTTTACGAAGGCGAACATCGTCCGGTCAACTACTATGTCTCGGCCTCTCGCCTGAAAGGGATTTTCAATCTGGGCGGCGACCTCGCGTATTTCCTGGAATGCATCGCGCGCCGTGACCGCGATGCGCTGATGAGCTACGCCACGCTTGCCATCGATAACCTTTATTCGCGCATCCGGAACCATTTTGTTCCCAACCTGATATCTATAGCTCTGGTGCAGGGTGACGCGCTGGGTGGCGGGTTCGAGGGCGTGCTGGCGAGCGACGTGATCATCGCCGAAGAGCACGCGAAAATGGGGTTTCCGGAGATTCTTTTCAACATGTTTCCGGGCATGGGAGCTTACAGCCTGCTCACGCGGCGCGTCGGCCCGCAACTGGCGGAGAAGATGATCCTGTCAGGCAATCTTTATTCGGCGACGAAGCTGCATGAGATGGGGCTCGTAGACGTGGTGGTGCCGCAGGGGCAGGGCCGGCAGGCGGTCTACGATTATGTGCACAAGGTGGATAAGCGCAGGAACGGCGTGATGGCGACCTACCAGGCGCGCCAAGCCGTATTCCCGATCACGCACGAGGAGTTGATGAAGGTCACGACCATTTGGGTTGACGCGGCACTCAGGCTCGAGGAGAAAGATCTGCGTGTGATGAGACGGATCGTGCAGTCGCAAGATCGTTTGCAACAAAGCACTGCGGCTGCGCCGCTGGCCGCCGTCGAGATGCAGGTGGCGATGGCGCGATAGACGGCGGCTACAAACTCGCCACGCTGCGGTTCTTCACGTACTCCGCAAGCGCTGCGTGCGTATCCTTGATGATCGCACGGGTTTCCGCCGCGAGGGAGACGGCAGATGCATCGAGCTCGCGGTAGTTAAGCGCGCCGATCCTGGTGCAATGCATGAACAAGCGCTCGGCGCCAAGGTTGAGCGCCGAGCCTTTGAGCGCGTGGATGTGTGCCCTGAATTCTTCGTGGCGATGGTGCGAGAGCGTTTCCTCGATCTTCATCAGCAGTTGTGAGCTGTCCTCGCCGAACAGTTTCACCAGGTGTTGCACGAACTGCGGGTCTTGGCTCATGCGCTCCAGATCGCGCAGCGTGTTGGTGTTAAGCAGCGGCGCCTGCGCCGGTTGCGGCGGCGCAAATATTTGCACCACCTTCGTCATTTCCTTGGAGCGTTTATCAACAAGCTCCTCGATCGCCGCATACAGCCTGCTCGCCTCAATCGGCTTCGGAAGGAACACGTTGACTCCGGCGTCAGTCACTTCGTCGATGATTTCCGGAGTCGCGTCCGCCGAGAACATGATGATGGGTACACCGGCACGGCCGGCCTGCATCACGCGGATCAAGCGCGTCGCCTCAATTCCACTCATTACCGGCATGTGCAAGTCGAGGATCAACACATCGTAATCGGCTTCGCCCAATGCGTCCAACGCCTGTTCGCCGTCGGCAACCAGTTTCACGTTGTGCCCGGCCATCTCCAGTTGCTTGGCGATCACGGTGCGGTTGATTTGGTCGTCGTCGGCCACCAGAATGTTGTAGGATTTGGTCGGCTCTTTGCTCTGATAATAGGCGCTGAGCGACGTGACCCCTGCCGCGGCTTGCTCGCCGGCCAGAACCGAGTGCAGTGCGTTATAGAGCAGCCGCTTTTCCGGCGGCAACGCGATGACGGAGGCGAATTCTGCCGGCATGCG
>JANNPG010000445.1:0-2127 GCA_031399805.1 Betaproteobacteria bacterium
CCACACACATTGGTATAATCGGGTCTTGCTTGCCGCCCGCCGCAGTTTGGCCGGCGGTTTTTGTTTCCGCTTTAGCTGCACAGAACATAACCGAACCCGATGAATGCATCTTCTTTCCCCGCCGATCTCGTGCGCGACGTCGCGCGCCGGCGGACTTTCGCCATCATTTCGCACCCCGACGCGGGCAAGACCACGTTGACCGAAAAACTGCTGCTGTTCGGCGGCGCGATCCAGTTGGCCGGCACGGTCAAGGCGCGCAAAAGCGCGCGCCACGCGACTTCCGACTGGATGGAGATCGAAAAGCAGCGCGGCATTTCGGTCACCAGTTCGGTGATGCAGTTCGAATATGCCGGTCACACGGTCAACCTGCTCGACACGCCGGGCCACGAGGATTTCTCCGAAGATACCTACCGCGTTCTGACGGCGGTGGACGCGGCCGTGATGGTGATAGACGCCGCCAAGGGCGTTGAGGCGCAGACGATCAAGCTGCTCGAAGTTTGCCGGCTGCGCGCAACGCCCATCATCACCTTCGTGAACAAGATGGACCGCGAAGTGCGCGAGCCTCTCGCGCTCCTCGAGGAAATCGAGTCGGTGCTCAAAATAGACTGCGCGCCGGTGAGCTGGCCGATCGGCATGGGCAAGCGTTTTCGGGGCGTGTTCGATCTCATGCAGGACCGGCTGGTGCGCTTCACGCCCGGCGAGGAACGCCGCAGCGACGAAGCCGAGAACATCGCCGGTCTTGACAACCCGCGGCTCGATGCGCTGTTCCCGGACGAAACGGCGGCGCTGCGTCACGACGTGGACCTCATCCGCGGCGCCAGTTCCCCGTTCGATCTTGAGGAGTTTCTGGCGGGCCGGCAGTCGCCGGTGTTTTTCGGCTCCGGCATCAATAATTTCGGCGTGCAGGAAATTCTGCGCGCGCTGGTGGAGTGGGCGCCACCGCCGCAGCCGCGCGATGGCGGCAGCCGCCGGGTGCATCCGGCGGAGGCCCCGTTCAGCGGATTCGTGTTCAAGATCCAGGCGAACATGGATCCCAAGCATCGCGACCGCATCGCGTTTTTCCGCGTGTGCTCGGGGCGCTACCTGCCGGGCATCAAGGTGCAGCATGCGCGCATAGGGCGCGAGATGAAGCTTGGCAATGCGCTGACGTTCATGGCGAACGAGCGCGTGAAAAGCGAGGACGCGGTGGCCGGCGATATCATCGGCATCCACAATCACGGGCAGCTGCAGATCGGCGATACGCTCACCGAGGGCGAGGCGCTCGACTACAAGGGCATCCCGTATTTCGCGCCGGAACTGTTCCGGCTCGCGCGCCCGCGCGACCCGTTCAAGGCGAAGCAGCTGCAGAAGGGCCTGCAGGAGCTTGGCGAAGAGGGCGCGATCCAGGTTTTCGATTCGGGATTGGGCAACTCCCTGCTGCTCGGCGCGGTGGGGCTGCTGCAATTCGAGGTCGTGGCGCATCGCCTGCAAAGCGAATACCGGGTGGACGCGGTTTACGACGCGGCGAACATCCATACCGCGCGCTGGCTCACTTTTCCAAACGCCGAAGTGCGGCGCAATTTCGAGAAGGAGCTCGCGATCAACATGGCGCGCGACGTTGACGACAATCCGGTGTATCTCGCGCCCAACAAGTACAATCTCCAGCTCGCGATCGAGCGCTGGCCGCAAGTCGGTTTTCACGACACGCGCGAGCACGGGCAGAAGCTCGTGCATTGACGGATAAGTCGAAAGATTGAACCGCAAAGGACGCGAAGGACGCGAAGGACGCAAAGGAAACCAAGTGCACGAAGAAGAAATTGGCAAGCTCGTTGTTGATTCGGCAATGAAAGTGCACAGCGCACTGGGCCCGGGCTTGTTGGAAAGCGCTTATCGAGCATGTCTGGCTCACGAATTGGAAATGCGCGGATTCGACCTGAGACAGGAAATGGACTATGAAGTTTTCCTTCGCGTCCTTTGCGTACCCCTCAAGGGGGTATTAAAAAGAATCCTTCGCGGTTCAAGATTGGCTAATCCGCGGGTGAGAGGGATTCGATGAAGCTCGGTTTTTTTACCATGCCCATGCATCCGCCGGGGCGCAACTATACGCAGACGCTCAAGGAGGATCGCGCCGCGGTATTGCTCGCGGAC
>JANNPG010000449.1:0-9078 GCA_031399805.1 Betaproteobacteria bacterium
ACGAAATCTGTTTCATCGTCCATCCGGACCAGAGCGAGCAGGTGCCCGCCATGGTCGAGCGCTACAAGGGCATGGTCACCGCGCGCAACGGCAAGGTGCATCGCCTGGAAGACTGGGGCAGGCGCCAGATGGCCTATCCGATCCAGAAAATGCACAAGGCGCATTACGTGCTCATGAACATCGAGTGCAACAATGAAACACTCGAGGAACTTGAGCATGCCTTCAAGTTCAATGATGCCGTGCTGCGTCACCTCACCGTCAGAATGACGGAAGCGATGACCGCGCCTTCGCCGATGATGAAAGAGGAAAAATCGCGTTCGCTGACGCCGGTGCAGGCGCCGGCGGAAGCACCAAAACCTGCTTTGCCGGCGGCCGTACCTGCCACGGCATAGGTGAAGCGCAACGAGGTCGTCATCGACGGCCGCTTGCTCAAACGCGGCACGTTGCGTCATACACCCGCCGGGATTCCGGCGATTAATCTCGTGATCGGACATCAATCGATACAGATCGAAGCGGGCGGACGGCGCGAAGCGCGATGCGAAGTGGAGGCAGTGGCAATCGGCGACGTGGCGGTCAGGCTCAATACGGAAAAACTTAATCAGCCGTTGCAGATCAGCGGTTTTCTCACCCGGCACAGCGTCAAGGATCGCAGGCTGGTGTTGCATGTGGTGAGCGCGGAAAAAATCAGCGGCGTGGCCGGCAACGGCACCGAATAGAACAGGAAAGAAGGAGAACACGATGGCAATGGGACGCGGCAAGGGCAGGGGCAAGAACGACAAGAAAGACAAGGACAAGAAACGCGGCGCGAAGAATTTGTTCCGGCGCAAGAAGTTCTGTCGTTTCACGGTCGAAAAGATCAAGCAGATCGACTACAAGGACGTCGATCTCCTGAAGGATTTCATCAACGAGAACGGCAAGATCATCCCGGCGCGGATTACCGGCACCAAGGCGCGCTACCAGCGCCAGCTCGGCGACGCGATCATGCGCGCGCGTTTTCTCGCGCTCCTGCCGTATACCGATCTGCACTGAGAGGATTGTCATGCAAGTCATACTGCTCGAAAAAATGGTCAATCTTGGCCAGTTGGGTGAGGTCGTCAAGGTGAAGGACGGCTTCGCGCGCAATTACCTGATTCCGCACGGCAAGGCCAAGCGCGCAACGCAGGCCAATCTCGCGGAATTCGAAAAGCTCCGCGCTGAGCTCGAAAAAGCGCAAGCTGAAGCATTGACCGCGGCGCAGGAACGCGCGGCCAAGCTCGACGGGCTGATGGTGCAGATCGCGCAGAAGGCCGGCGTTGACGGCAAGCTTTTTGGTTCGGTCACGAATTCGGATATCGCCGACGCGTTGAAAGCGCAGGGTTTCGACGTGCCCAAGGCCGCCATTCGCATGCCCGCGGGGCCGATCAAGCAGATCGGCGACCAGCAGTTCAAGGTCGCTTTGCACACCGACGTGGTGGTCACGATCACCGTTTCAGTGCTCGGGGAAGCCGCTTAACGGCTCATTTGGAACGGAATTTATGGCGATCAAGAAAGGGCTGGCGACAGCCCTTTTTTTTTAGTAAATTGTGGCGTGGCATTTACCCGCCGCGCGAAGTGACCGGCCTCAGAACATCTCCCCGAGCAAACACCGAAAGACGCCGCCATGGCCCAGGCCGTAACCCCGATTAACCGCGATCCGCAGATCGATGCGCTGAAGCTGCCGCCCTATTCGGTCGAGGCGGAGCAATCGGTACTCGGCGGTCTCCTGCTCGACAATAGCGCGTGGGAGAAAATATCCGATTTTTTGACGGACGCTGATTTCTATCGCGCGGATCATCGTCAAATCTATCGCCACATATCGCTGCTCGTCGAGGACAACAAGCCGGCCGACGCGCTGACCGTGGCCGAGAGCCTCGAGCGCAGCGCCAAGCTCGAAGAGGTCGGCGGCCAGGCCTATCTCGGCTCGCTGGCGGTGAACACGCCGAGTGCTGCCAACATCCGCCGTTACGCGGAAATCGTACGCGAGCGCGCGATCATGCGCAAGCTCGCCGAGGTCGGCACCGGCATTACCGATTCGGTGTTCAATCCGCTGGGTCGCTCCGCCAAGGACCTGCTCGATTTGGCGGAAAAAGAGGTGTTTTCGATCGCTGAAGCGGGCGCGCGCGGGGGGCGCGGATTTGAGGAAATCCAGCCGCTGCTCACCAAGGTGATCGAGCGTATCGACACGCTTTATAAATCCGACAATCCGAGCGATGTCACCGGCATTGCCACCGGGTTTGTCGACCTCGATCGCATGACATCCGGCCTGCAGCCGGGCGATTTGATCGTCGTCGCCGGGCGTCCCAGTATGGGCAAGACCGCCTTCGCACTGAACATCGCCGAACATGTCGCGCTCTCGGAGAGAATGCCGGTGGCGATTTTCAGCATGGAGATGGGGGCCGCGCAGCTCGTCATGCGCATGCTGGGCTCGAACGGGCGCGTCGACCAGCACAAGATGCGCACGGGCAAGCTCGACGATGATGATTGGCGGAAATTGACCGACGCCGTGGGCAAGTTCCACGACTCGCCGATATTCATCGACGAGAGCGGCATGCTGAACCCCACCGAATTGCGCGGCTGGGCGCGCCGCCTGTACCGCCAGCAGGGCGGCCCGGGCCTGGGCCTGATCATCGTCGACTACCTGCAACTGATGGAAACCGGCAATAGCACTGAAAACCGCGCGACCGAAGTCGCGGAGATATCACGCTCGTTGAAGGCAATCGCCAAGGAACTGAACGTGCCGGTGATGGCGCTTTCCCAGTTAAATCGCGGCCTCGAGCAACGCCCCGACAAACGCCCGATCATGTCCGACCTGCGCGAGTCGGGCGCGATCGAGCAGGATGCCGACCTGATCCTCTTTATTTACCGGGACGAGGTCTACCATTCGGAGTCCGCCGACAAGGGCAAGGCCGAAATCATCATCGGCAAGCAGCGTAACGGCCCGATCGGCATGGTGCCGCTGACTTTCCGCGGTCAATTCACGCGCTTTGAAAATTTCGCCGAGCCCGGCAGATACTAGGTTGAACGGCGCAACTTCCGCGCCTGGCTGACGGGTTCGAGCAGGCTCCAGTCGCCGCGCGCCGGCGCGCGGGCGCCGTCACGGCGAACGCTTAAACAAAAATCGCGCGTCTTTCTATAACACTTCGGCCGCATGGTCGGCGAGCCGCGAACGCTCGCCGCGCTGCAGCGTGACATGCCCGCTGTGCGACCAGCCCTTGAAACGGTCAACCACATAGGTCAGTCCCGAACTGCCCTCGGTCAGGTACGGCGTATCGATTTGCGAGATATTGCCCAAGACCACTACCTTGGTGCCGGGGCCGGCGCGCGTAATCATGGTTTTCATCTGCTTCGGCGTCAGGTTTTGCGCCTCATCGATGATCAGGTATTTGTTGAGGAAGGTGCGCCCGCGCATGAAATTGAGCGACTTGACCTTGATGCGGGAGCGGATCAGATCGCGCGTCGCCGCGCGGCCCCATTCGCCGGCTTCGTCGTCGGTCTTGTTCAGGACGTCAAGATTGTCTTCGAGCGCGCCCATCCACGGATTCATCTTTTCTTCCTCGGTGCCGGGCAGGAACCCGATGTCCTCGCCGACCGGCACGGTGACGCGCGTCATGATGATTTCGGAATACGTCTTGTGCTCGAGCGTTTGCATGAGCCCGGCGGCGAGTGTCAGCAGCGTCTTGCCAGTGCCGGCCTGGCCGATCAGCGTGACGAAGTCTATGTCCGGATTCATCAGCGCATTGAGCGCGAAATTCTGCTCACGGTTGCGCGCGACAATGCCCCACACGTTGTGGCGCTGGTGCGCGTAATCCTTGATCGTCTGCAGGATCGCGGTTTTGCCGGTGAGTTCCCTGACCTGCGCGTAGAGCGGGCGCTCGGTCTCCTGGTACACGAACTCATTGACCATCATGCTCGCGCACAGCGGGCCGTGCAGCCGGTAGTAGGTGTGCCCGGATTGCTGCCACGATTCCATGCCCTTGCCGTGCTTGTCCCAGAAGTCGGCCGGTAATTCACGTGTTCCCGTATACAGCAGGTCGGTGTCTTCGAGCACCTTGTCGTTGAAATAATCCTCGGCGGCCAACCCCAGCGCACGCGCCTTGATGCGCATGTTGATGTCCTTGCTGACGAGGATGACCTGCCGCTTTGGATGGGTCTCCTGCATGTGCTTGACCACGCCGATGATCTGGTTGTCGGCTTTGCCGCTCGCGAGGCGCGCCGGCAGCTCGCCGCTGATCGCCTGGGTCTGCAGAAACAGCCGCCCCGACGCATCGCCGCCGTTGTGCGCGCTAAGTTCGATGCCATGCTCGATGTCGTGTTCGGTCGCGCTCACGATGTCATCAAGGAAGCGGCTCGCCTGGCGCGCGTTGCGTGAGACTTCCGACATGCCTTTCTTGTTGCCGTCGAGTTCTTCGAGAGTCGCCATCGGGATATAGATGTCGTGTTCCTCGAAGCGAAACAGGCTGGTGGGATCGTGCATCAGCACATTGGTATCGAGCACGAAAAGCTTGACACTGGCCGGAAGGCGCGTGACTACGGAGGCGGGTTTACGCTGGGTCATGGCATTCCTGGGCAGGGGTGAATCAAGGATCGGTTATTTCAGCGTCTTGACGAATTCCAGCACTTCCGCGACGTGGTCCGGCACCTTGACGCCGCGCCATTCGCGTACAAGTTCGCCGTTGCCGGCGAACGCGAAAGTGCTGCGCTCGATGCCGCGCACCTGGCGGCCGTACAGGTTCTTCATTTTGATGACGCCGAAGAGCTTGCACGCGGTCTCGTCCGTATCGGACAGCAGTTCGAACGGGAAACTCATTTTTGCCTTGAAGCCCTCATGCGACTTCAGGCTGTCGCGCGACACGCCGAAAATCGCGCATTTCAGCTTCTGGAACTGCGGGTACAGATCGCGGAAATTCTGGCCCTCGGTGGTGCAGCCCGGCGTGTTGTCTTTGGGGTAAAAGTAAATGACGAGCGGATGGCCGCGCTGCTCGGAAAACCTGAATGTCGTGTCGCTGGTGGCGGGAAGTTCGAAATCGGCAAACGGTTGCTTTGGCATGGACGCTTAATCTGATGAACCTGATTATGATTGTCGGGCAAATATCCCGGCGAGGCAAGAGTGCCAGCGACCGGGGACTCAGGCTGCTGCTTCTTTCAGAAATTCTTCATCCTGCACTGCCAGCGTGCCGGAACGGCCGGCAATTTCCGCCAAGGCGACGTTATGGCGCGGCAGGGACTTCGGTTCGAGCGAGTAAAAATAGTCTTTGAGCGAAACGAGTTCGTGACCGGCGGCGCGCCAGCCGGCGAGCAGGCGCTCGAACACGGGGGCGAGCTTCATGCCCTCCAGTTCGGCATGCAGCGTGTAGACGTGCCCGGTGGGCAGCGCATCACGGCTGAGTTGCAGGATATGGTCCGCCACATTGCCCGACGTGAGCCCCTCGGCGCCGATCATCTCGTCCAACGTGGGCAGTGTCGTGGGCAGTTGCGGGCAGGCGACTATTTCGGCGTTGTAAATCGGAATGAAGGGGTGTGTGCCGCGCGTATCGGAGCAGTAGTCGAAGCCCAGCTGCTGAGTAAGACGATAGGCGTGGCGGTTCATCTGCCAGCCGGCCGCACCGTGGACGTGCGCGCGTTCGCCGAAGATCTGCGCGTAGCGGTCGCACGCAAGCTGCATCTGATGCGCCGTCCAGCGCGCGTCCGCCACTGCGACGTGATCCTGCCATTTGACGTGGTCCCAAGTATGAATTCCGACGTCGAAGCCGGCATCGCGCACCTTGCGCATGATGTCCGCGCAGCGCCGTCCGATATCGGGACCGGGCAGCGCGGTGCCGTAGAGCAGCGTCATGATGCCATAGTGTTCGAGCACCGATGTGCGCGAAACTTTGCGCATGAAGCCGGGCCGGAACACGCGTTTGATCGCGCGTCCGGTGTGATCGGGACCGAGGCTGAACAGGAAGGTCGCGCCGGCCGCATATTTCTTCAGCATTTCAACGAGACGCGGCACCCCTACACGCGTGCCGCGATAGGTATCGACGTCGATTTTGAGCGCCAGTTTCATGAAACCAGTGATGAGTAATGAGCGATGAGTGATGGGTAAAGCTTAACCACGCGCAGTCTGCGCTTTAAACCCATCGCTCATCACCCATCACCCATTACGCGTAGCTAGTCCATCAGCCGCTGCGCGTCGCCGACATGCATGCGGTAGGCATCGAAGATATGCTTGAGCGCGGTTTGCATGTTCACGCGCGGTTTCCATTCAAGGTCAGTGCACGTGTTGGTGATCTTCGGCACCCGGTTCTGCACATCCTGATAGCCTTTGCCGTAGTAGGCGGCGGCGGTGGTTTTGATGAGGCGCACTTTTTTCGCGCTGCGCCGGTACTCGGGGTAGGTCAGCGCGAGATCGAGCATCATCTGCGCGAGGTCTTTGACGGAGAAATTGTTTTTCGGATTGCCGATGTTGTAGATCTTGCCGCCGGCAATGCCGCCCCGGTTGTCAATGATTTTCATCAGCGCGTCGACGCCGTCGCTGATGTAGGTGAATGCGCGTTTCTGGGTGCCGCCGTCGACGAGTTTGATGTTTTCGCCGCGCACGATGTGGCCGAGAAACTGGGTGATCACGCGCGAACTGCCTTCCTTCGCCGTGTGGATGCTGTCGAGGCCGGCGCCGATCCAGTTGAAGGGCCGGAACAGCGTGAAATCGAGCCTGCCTTCGGAGCCATAGGCCCAGATCACGCGGTCCATCAGTTGTTTGCTGCACGAATAAATCCAGCGCTGCTTGGCAATCGGTCCGAGCACCAGTTCCGAATTTTCGGAATCGAACTCGCCGTCGCGGCACATGCCGTAGACCTCGGAGGTTGACGGGAACAGGATGCGCTTGCCGTACTTGACGCACGAACGCACGATCGGCAGGTTGGCTTCGAAATCGAGTTCGAATACCCGCAGCGGCTCCTTGACGTAAGTGGCGGGAGTGGCGATCGCGACCAGCGGCAACACCGTATCGCATTTGCGGATATGGTATTCGATCCATTCCTTGTTGATCGTGATGTCGCCCTCGAAGAAATGAAAGCGCGGATGTTTGAGCAGGTCGGACACGCGCTCGTTCTGCATGTCCATGCCATAGACCTCCCAGTCGGTGGTCTTGATGATGCGTTGCGACAGGTGGTGGCCGATGAAACCGTTGACGCCGAGTATCAGTACTTTTTTCATTCCATTGCCGATTCAGGAAAAATGGGTTTGGCGCCGAAGCGTGCCAGAAAATCCGCCGCGGTAAAAGGTTGTCCGTCGAGTTCCATTTCCAGGACGCGCAGTGTAACGCCGTCGACGCAGGTTGCAAAACACGCGCCGCGCTCGACGTGGATATGCGGCGGCCCGGCACACGCGGTGGCTGCGGTTTCGAGGCGCGTGCGGAGTATACGCAAGGTGCCGCCGTCAACCGCGGTAAAGGCGCCCGGGTAGGGCGGCGCAACCCCGCGCACCAGATTGTGTATCCGCGCCGCGGGCAGGCGCCAGTCGATGCGCCCGTCTGCGGGTCCGCGGCCCCCGTAATAACTGCCCCGCGTCAGGTCCTGCGGCGTGCGCGGCGCGTTGCCGGCAATCAGTGCGGGCAGGCTGCGATCGAGCACGCGGGCCGCAGCCTGCGTTACTTTATGAAAAACGTCCGCTGCGGTATCGTCGGACAGAATAGTAACCGCCTGCTGATCCACGATATCGCCGGCGTCCGGCTTTACCGTCATGTAATGCAGCGTGGCGCCGGTTTCGCTCTCGCCGTTGATTACGGCCCAGTTTACGGGCACGCGTCCGCGGTATTTCGGCAGCAGCGAGCCGTGCATATTGAGCGCGCCGCGTTTCGGCACTGCGAGCAGCGCTGTATTCAGCATATTCCGGTAATAGAACGAAAACAGAAAATCAGGCTGCAAAGCCCGGATGCGGTCGACGATATCCGGCGTATTCGGGTCATCCGGCGTAATCGCTGGCAGGCCATGCAAGGCCGCGAGCTGCATCACGCTGTCGAACCAGATTTTCTCGGCGGGGTTGTCGTTATGCGTGACGACGAGGTGAACGTCGACTTTGTGCGCGAGCAGTACGGCGAGGCACTTGACGCCCACATTGTGATAGGCGAAGACGACGGCCGAGGTCATGGCCAAAGGATGAAGGATGAAGGATGAAGGATGAATAAGACCATCAGACCCAGTTTCCCCAATCGTTGCAGATTTTGCGGTCGGCCGATTCTCAGGATGTGCCTTCCGCCTTCATCCTTCCGCCTTCATCCTTGCGTTCAAGCACCGCCTGAATCAGATAGCGCGGCCGGCTGCGCACCTGCTGATAGATGCGGCCGACGTACTCGCCGAGCAGTCCCAGGCCGAACAAAACCAGACCCGTCAGAAAAAATTGCAGGATGTCGCGGTCCCACAATGCGAACAAGCCTTCGCGCATGCTGTCCGCCGCAATCCACCGCTGCACGATGACGCCAATGTACACCAGCACGGACATCGCGGCGACAAACATGCCGAGAAGCGAAAACACTTGCAGCGGGACAATCGAGAAACCGGTGACAAGGTCAAAGTTGAGCCGGATCAGGCTGTAGAGCGAATACTTCGACTCGCCGGCGGCGCGTTCCTCATGCGCAACCTCTATTTCGGTCGGATTGCCCGCGTAGGTGTAGGCGAGCGCAGGAATGAAAGTGTTGATCTCGCTGCTCGATTTGATGGCGTCCACAATGTTTCTATCATAGGCGCGCAGCATGCACCCCTGGTCGGTCATGCGGATGTGGGTGATGCGTTCGCGCACCCAGTTCATCATGCGCGACGTATGCCGGCGGAACGCGGAGTCGCGGCGCTGCTGGCGGATCGATCCGACGTAATCATGGCCGCGATCCATGGCCGCGAGCAGTTTGCTGATCTCCTCGGGCGGATTTTGCAGATCGGCGTCGAGCGTGACGATGCGGCTGCCGCGGCAATGCTCGAAGCCCGCCATGATCGCCATGTGCTGGCCGAAGTTGCCACTGAACAGGATCACGCGGGTGACATCCGGACGCTGCTCGAACTGCTGCCGCAGCAGTGCGGCCGAGCGGTC
>JANNPG010000452.1:0-3386 GCA_031399805.1 Betaproteobacteria bacterium
TAGTTTTCGCGCGCCGGATGCAGCACTTCGAACTCCACGCCATCCCAATCCCAGCGCTCGCCGGCCTCGCACCTGCGCGACGATGGGACTCGCGCAAGCAAGGCGTGACCTGCGGGCAGCGACGTCAATAACCAGTCCGGCGGCACCGCCTGTAACACCGAGGCAGCACCCCCACTGTGGTCGCTGTCGCCGTGGCTGATCACCATGCCGCTCAATGCGCGCACGCCCATTGCGCGCAGATACGGCACGATGATGCGATTGCCGCTGTCGATTTGCGGCCCGTAGGCGGGACCCGCGTCGTAGAGCAGCGCATGGTTGCGCGTCTGCGCGACCACCGCAAGTCCCTGCCCGACGTCGAGCACGGTCAGCCTCAAAGCGCCATCCATCGGCGGCGCCGGCAGTATGAAGAAGAGCGGCAGCAAACCCGCCGCGCCGACCCAGCGCGCCGGAAAACCGCGCGGCAACAGCATCCATAAGATACCGAGCATGGCAACGGCGACCGTCCACAGCGGCGGCGCGTGCTGCTGCCAGACCGCGAGCGGCAGCGCGCTCAGCCATTCCAGCGCGGCGGCGCACGCGGTCATCACTGCGTGCGCAAGCAACAGCACCGCATCGAAAGGCAGCACGACGCCGATCAGGGTCAGCGGCACGACCACCAGGCTCACGACCGGAATGGCGAGCGCGTTCGCCAGCGGCGATACGATCGACATCTGCTGAAACAGCGCAAGCAATAACGGAATCAGGCCCAGCGTTATCGCCCACTGCACGCGTACCCACGCGTTGAACCAGCGCTCCTGTGCGATGCGTCCCGTCGTCACGTACATGATCAACCCAACCGCTCCGAACGACAGCCAGAAACCGGGAGAGAGCACCGCCCACGGATCCAACGCAAGCACGACCAGCAGCGCCGCGCACAACACGACCGACGCCGAACTCAGTCGCCCGCACCACAATGCGGCCGCAACGACCGCCAGCATGTACACCGTACGCTGCGCCGGCACGGCAAAACCCGACAGCCACGCGTAGGCGAGCGCCGTCAGCAATCCGCCAATCGCCGCGGCTTTGCGTGCCGGCAAGCGCAAGGTCAATCGCGCACTGCGTCGCCACAGCCAGTAGATCAGGGCGAACGCCAAACCCGAGATCATCGTCACGTGTAAACCCGAAATGCTCATCAGGTGGTTGACGCCGGTGCGCGTAAACACCTGCCACTGCGCCTGACTGATCGCGCGCTGATCGCCGATCGCAAGCGCCGCCAGCACGCCGGCGTACGGCGCATCGGCGAGCGCCGTCTGAATACGCGCACGCACCGCCTCGCGAGCTCGCTCCACGACGTACTGCGGGCGCGCGACGAGCGCCGCGATGCGCTGATTGCCAGCGCCGGGCCGCACATAACCGGTCGCGCGTATATTGCGCTCGAGCAGCCACGCCTCGTAATCAAAGCCGTGCGGATTCAACGTGCCGTGCGGCCGCCGCAATCGCACGGTGAGCTGCCAGCGCTCTCCCGCGCGCAGCTCGGGCACGCTCGCCGGCCGGCCCTCGCGCGCGGCACTGCCCCACCACGACACCGCAATGTGCGCGGGAACGACCGCCTGCGGTGTCAGCACGCGCTCGACATCGAATTCGAAGCGCACGCTGCGCTCGTACGGCTGCGGCATGGCCGCCACCACGCCGACGACCTGGATATCTACCCCCTCCCATGCAACCGGCAGCGCGTCGCTCAAACGCTGCCCGGCAAACCACGCCGCCCACAGAAACCCGCACGCCACGCAACACGCGGCGGCCAGCGCGCGCCGGGCGAGGCGCCATGCCGGCGAGGCAGCGCCGCCGGCGAACAAAATCACGCACGCTGCCGGCGCGAGCAGCCAGTACCAATGCGCCACGGGCAACTGGGCCTGCGCTTGCAGCCAGCACACACCGATGGCGAAACAAATTACGTAAAGGCGCATGCACGGTTCACCGGTTGGCGATGTTAATGGATGTAACGCGCGAGCGGCGCGGACCGCCTACGAGGTAGAATACAGGCCACCCCATGCCCCGCAAGTTTTTCAGAAAATACCTCCCCACCCACGCCGCGATCAGCGCCAACCGCCATGTCGCGCGCTTCGGCTCGCTGCTGCGCCACCATAACCTGTGGCATTTGCACCGCCGCTCGGTCGCCGGCGGTCTCGCGGTCGGCATGTTCGCCGGCCTCGTCCCCGGCAGCAATCCGGTGCAATTTACCGCCGCCGCGCTGCTCGCGATCGGGTTTCGCGTCAATCTGCCCATTGCGGTCATTGTGACGCTCTACTCGAACCCGTTCACCGTCGTGCCGCTCTACTTTCTCGCGTTCAAGCTCGGGCAGTTGGCGCTGTTCGACAGCGGCGCCACCATGCCGGCGCTCGCCTTCGACCTGGAAAGCAAGGGATTCCGCGAATGGCTGCCGGCGGCGCTCGACTGGCTGGGTTCAGTCGGCAAACCATTGCTCGTCGGACTGCCGCTGCTCGCGCTGCTGTTGAGCGTGATCGGTTACGCGCTCGTGCGCGTGGCGTGGCGCTGTTATGTTGTCTCCGCGTGGCGGCGGCGAAAACTCAACTCGACACGGAACGCAGAACCGTTATGACCATCCCCCGCTATTGGAAGCAGGCAACCCGCGAACTGTCGGCCTGCGATCCGGTGCTGCGCAAACTGGTTGCAAAATCGAAGGGGCTCGCTCTGCGTTCGCGCGGCGACGCATTCAATACGCTGGCGCGCTCCATCGTCGGCCAGCAGATTTCGGTCAAGGCCGCGCAAAGCGTGTGGAACAAGCTCGTCGCGGCGGTGCCCGACGTGCGCCCCGAAATCATCCACACGCATGACGCCGACGCCCTGCGCGCCTGCGGGCTCTCGAGGAGCAAGGTCGTTTACCTGCACGACCTCGCGCGCCACTTCGTCGAAAGCAAGCTGAGCGTCGCGCAGTGGGAACGCATGACCGACAACGAATTAATTGCCGAACTGACCCAGGTGCGTGGCATCGGCCGCTGGACCGCCGAGATGTTCCTGATTTTCTACCTGACGCGTCCCGACGTGCTGCCACTCGACGACATCGGCCTGCAACGCGCCATGCGCCTGCACTACAACCACGGCAAACCGCTGTCCGGACGCAAGATCAATGCAATTTCAAAACGCTGGCAGCCGTGGCGCTCCGTGGCGACGTGGTACATGTGGCGCAGCCTCGACCCGGTGCCGGTCGAGTATTAGCAACTGCCGGCGGCGCGCATCGGCGCCTTGAGGAGGTACTCGCTTGCCATCGCAATGCAACGTCGGCTCCAAGCCGGAATCTTAAATTGCGCCCCATCAATGGGAGGAGTAACGTATCCGGTGAATTGACGAATACAGTCTTTGACTTAGGTAATAGTCGGGATGCGTAT
>JANNPG010000471.1:0-2175 GCA_031399805.1 Betaproteobacteria bacterium
GATACACCAAACGCGTATCCATTTCGATTGCATCATGCTCCTCCTTACGCCAAATCAAAAGTCAAAAGCTTCACCGCTAAGGATTCTTTTCAATACCCCCTTGAGGGGTACGCTAAGGACGCGAAGGAAAAACAAAAAAGGGAAAGATCGAGAACTCGTGGCGATAAGCAAAAGCCAAGATCAATGATAACCACGAAAACTCAACGTGTTTCTGAAATATCCGCCGTGCGGGTTCCTTTGCGTCCTTCGCGTCCTTTGCGGTTCAAGATTTTAATTTTTATGGTGCACTCTTACTATCTAATCACAGAAATTCAGTCTGCGCTATGATGGCGGCAGAAAAATGGCGCCGGCTCCGGCGCGACGCACTATCCCGGCCGCAACCCGCGGCCGCTTCAGGAGATTCAAAGATGGCGGAGAAAATGAAGGGTTCACGGCTCATTGCGCATCTGCTCAAGGCACACGGCGTCACGCACGTGTTTTTCATGGACGCGGTGCTGCGGCGCGCGCTGGCCGAGATGGAGGATTTCGGCATCACGCGCATCCTCGGTCACTCCGAGAAAGCGGTCGCCTACATGGCCGACGGTTACGCGCGCGTGGCGGGCCGCCCCGGCGTGTGCATGGCGCAATCAGTCGGCGCGGCGAACCTCGCGTCGGGCCTGCAGGACCCCTACCTCGGCCACTCGCCGGTGATCGCGCTGACCGGCCGCCACGTCGCACCCTTCCAGTATCGCAACTCGTACCAGGAAGTCGATCACGGGCCGCTCTATGCGCCGGTGACGAAATTTCACGGCCGCATCGACGCGCTGGAACAGATTCCGCATCTGTTTCGCGCCGCTTTCCGCGAGGCGACGACCGGTACCCCGCGGCCGGTGCATCTCGACGTCGCGGGCTTTACCGGGGACGCGCTGACGGCGCTCGAAGGCACGTTCGATCTCACGGTGGATGACGCGCACACGCGCTTCCCCGCATTCCGTCCCGCGCCCGATCCCGCCGCGGTCGAACGCGCGGTCGTCGCAATCAGGTCGGCCAAACGCCCGGTGATCGTCGCCGACCGCGGCGTGATCATTTCCGACGCGTCCGCCGCGCTCGCGCGGTTCGCCGAGCGCATACAAGCGCCGGTGGTGGTCACGCTCGACGCGAAGCACGCGATGCTCGAAGACCACCCGCTCTTTCGCGGCGCGGTCGGGCTCTACGGGCGCGGCTGCGCGAACCACGCCGTCGCCGAAGCCGACCTCGTGATTTACGCCGGCAGCAACACGAGCGACCACACCACCGCCAACTGGACGATGCCGAAGCAAGGCACCGCGATCATCCAGATCGACATCGATCCGCTCGAAATCGGCCGCAATTATCCAGGCGTGATCGGCATATTGTCCGACGCGCGCGCGGGACTTGAAGCGCTCACCGTGATTGCCGATGCCGCGAAGCGCGACGACTGGCTCGCGCACACGCAGAAGTTCGTCGACGCGTGGCGCGTCGAAGCGGAAAAAGCGCGTTCATCCGATCAAGTGCCGATACGTCCCGAGCGCATCTGCCGCGAACTCACCGAGGTGCTGCCGAAAGACGCGATACTGATCGCCGACACTGGCTATGCCGCACTGTGGACCGGCACGCTCGTCTACCTGCATCATGCGACCCAGCAATACTTCCGCGCGGCGGGCTCGCTCGGCTGGTCGTTCCCCGCTTCGCTCGGCGCGAAGTGCGCGGCACCCGACAAGCCGGTGATCTGCTTCTGCGGCGACGGCGGCTTCTTTTATCACCTGCCCGAACTAGAGACCGCGCGCCGCCGCAACCTCAAGACCGTGACCATCGTCAACAACAACCACTGTTTGTCGCAGGGACTGCACAACCTCAACATCGCGTACGAAGGACGCGGCGAACCCAACCGCAAAGGTGAATGTTACGAGTACCGCGAAACCGATTTCGCCAAAGTCGCGCAATCGTTCGACTGCTTCGGCGTCACGGTCGAGAAGCCGCAGGACTTCAAGAAAGCATTCGAAGCTGCAATGGCGTCCGATTTGCCGGCGGTGATCGACGTCAAAACCGAATTCGCGGTGCAGGCGCCGCTGCCTTGGGTGCCGAATTAATTGTGAGGCGTGAGGGGTGACGTGCATTATCCACCCGCTATTTCCCTCAACAACCACTCGGCGTATCATGGCCGCCAGACACCGGAGT
>JANNPG010000508.1:0-1582 GCA_031399805.1 Betaproteobacteria bacterium
CGATCTGCCGGAATTCATCGAGGTTGACCTGCAAACCCTTGAAATTGGCGCAGCCGTGCACCTTGCCGATCTGAAGGTTCCCAAGGGAGTGGAGTCCGTGCAGCTGACCCGCGGCGACAACGCCGTGGTGGCGACGGTGCAGATACCGCGTGCGATGGTCGAGGCGGAACCCACCGTTGCTGCCGTAGCGGAAGGCGCAGTCGCGGAAGGTGCTGCTCCGGCCGCAGGTGCAGCAGCGCCGGCTGCTGGTGGTGCGTCGGCGGGTGCGGATGCCAAGAAGGAGCCCGAGAAGAAGGAAGGCGGCAAGAAGTAATTTTTTCGCAGTTCGAATCACGGCCTGCCGTCAGCAATGCCTGTCCGGCAGGCCGCTTTGTTTTCAACGCCGTGCACTCGACATGAAGCTCGTCGTAGGATTGGGTAACCCGGGCAGGGAACATGAAGTCACTCGCCACAACGCCGGTTTCTGGTGGGTGGACCGGCTGGTTGCGCGCACTGGCGTTCATCTGCGTTCGGAATCCCGCTTCCACGGCCATGCCGGAAAGCTGATCGACGGCGGCAGGGAGTGCTGGCTGCTCAAACCCACCACGTTCATGAACATCAGTGGCCGCTCGGTGCAAGCGCTGACGCAGTTCTACAAGATCGCCGCGGCGGACATGCTCGTCGTGCACGATGAACTCGATTTGCCGCCGGGGGAGGTCAGGCTCAAAAAAGGCGGCGGCTCGGCGGGCCACAACGGTCTCAAGGACATCACAGCACATCTGTGTCCGGATTACTGGCGGTTGCGCATCGGCATTGGCCGGCCGGTCGACCGCGAGCAGATGGTGAACTTCGTGCTTAACGCGCCGCGCAAGGAAGAGATGCCGCTGATCGACGATGCGATCGAGCGCAGCCTCGATACCTGGCCGCTTATGCTGGAGGACAAGAGCGAGGCGGCGATGCTCAAGCTCCACACAAAAGGGTGAACTGTGAACAGTGAACAGTGACCGGCCTGGACCGGATCGCACCGTTTACCGTTTACCGTTTACTGATCGCCAGACATGTCACTGAAATGTGGGATCGTCGGACTGCCGAATGTCGGCAAGTCGACTCTGTTCAACGCCCTGACCAAGGCTGGCATTGCGGCGGAAAATTATCCGTTCTGCACCATCGAACCAAATGTGGGTATCGTCGAGGTGCCGGACCCGCGCCTATCCCTGCTCTCGGCCATCGCCAAACCGCAGAAGGTCATTGCGGCGATCGTCGAGTTCGTGGACATCGCGGGCCTCGTGGCTGGCGCATCGAAAGGGGAGGGTCTCGGCAATCAGTTTCTGGCTAACATCCGCGAGACCGACGCCACGGTTCACGTTGTGCGCTGTTTCACCGACGACAACATCGTTCATGTGACCGGCAAGGTCGATCCGCTTTCGGACATCGAGACCATCGAAACCGAACTGGCATTGGCCGATCTCGCCACCGTAGACAAGACCCTGACGCGCAACCGCAAGCTCGCGCAGTCCGGCGACAAGGAAGCGAAGCTGCTGGTCGCGGTGCTGGACAAAGTGCAGGCGCAACTCGACCAGGCCAAGCCGGTACGCGCGCTCGA
>JANNPG010000516.1:0-10279 GCA_031399805.1 Betaproteobacteria bacterium
CGCGTCGAACGCTTCGAAGAAGGTCGTTCCGTCGCCGTCGGTCCAGACGATCCCCGCCGCGTTGGGTAGCGCGCCCAAAATAGTGGCATTGAAGGTAAAGCTTAGTCCGGTAGGACCACTACCAAACCACGTATCGCAGGCGACGGTCAACCCACCGGCAGGACAGCCACCTGCGAGTCCAACCTGATCGATGATGGATCCGTTAAACCCGGTGGTGGCGGCACTAAACGTACCGGCAGTGACAGTGACCCCCGGTGTATTCAGAAGATGGTCGTCGAAGGTTTCGAGGTGGAAATACGAAAAGCTTCCACCGCTGAAAGGGCTGTCCGCGAAACTCAGATAGGCGGTAGGGCCGAGCAGCGCAGCGTTGGCGGTGAAGGACAGCGGTAGTCCTACGGCCAGTGCGATCAATGCGCGGGCGAGCGGCTTGGCGCAGACGTCTTTTACATAAGACCGCGATAAGCGGGAGATAAACATGGGGGGTTCTCCTTGAGACTACGTAATAACGAATTAAATACTATTTAATCGGTATGCATAAAACATGCCTATAAGAATTAAGGTTTTAAAACAAATATTTATATACTTTATGAGGACAAAATGGAGTCCGAGTGTAAAATATTTCGACAAGAATAGGCCTACTTGAATAGAGGTAAACCACGTCTTCACAAACGACGCCAATGCGTAATTTGCCGTCGCGCCGCGCGACGACTTCGGCAAGATGTGCCGAAACAAAGCGCAGTGCGGGATAAGCGTGCAAATACATCCGCGCCAAGAGCTCCTTGAGCGGACGGTCGTCCAAGCCATGATAGGCGAGATAAAAATCGGTATGTCCGATGTCCTTCTCGGGTTGACCCAGGTGCAAATCCTGCGTGAGCAGCGCCTGCGCCTCCTCGACCACCCGCGAACGGATGCGCGCGATATCCTCCCGGGAGCGCGGCACCGGAGGAATCAGCGTCACCTGTTTTATCCGCACCGCGTCAGCATGATTGATCTCCCACGCCTGCGCGTAATGGTAGCGCCGCCGCCAGCAGTAAATGCGCCTCCGCGGAATCCGGCGCGGCAGCGACCGCGTCGCGCAGTGTCGTGACCGCCTCGTCGCTGCGCGCCGCGAGTCTCAGTGCGTTGCCGAGCAAACACAGCGCACCGTCGTGCCGCGGGTCGAGCGTCGTCGCCGCGCGGTAACGCTCAATCGCGCGCCCGAGGTCGCCGCCGTTCTGGAATTGGAGGCCACGCGAGAGTAGTTTATTCACGCGCCGCCCGCGGCGGGGTCCGAAAAACGATTGAATCAGTTGCAGGAGCAAGGTTTTGACGCAGGTCTAAGGATCGCAGAATGCTTCGGCATTCGGTGTGGGCTCACGACGAGGGCGGTCACGCTGTGTATATATCGATCGAGCGAGGTCAGATTCGGGACACGCTGTCGGGATCGATTACTGTCCGGGAGTTCATGCTTGAGCAACGGGGACTCCGCGGCGACACCGCGGACGCCACCCCGACGAATGAGTTTCGCGAGGGGAACGAGTAGTTGAATGACAAGGATGAGGAGCGCGCGCATGGGGTGAACGTTACCACGACTCCTGTCGCGTGGAGGACTGCACGGAACATGCGGGTTCCGTCATAGTGCGAATTCGCCACCCACCGGTTGCGGTTGACGGTAAAATCCCGCGTAGCGACATGCGGAGCATGTGAGCCGCGAGACGCAAAATTTATACCATACATAGCGACCCGCTTTGCGTATCCATAAAACGGAATCCACCCCATGACTGACGTGAAGCGCGGCTACCCCGATCTTCACGAGCATCTGGAGACGCTGAAGCGGGAAGGCCTGTTGCTCACCATAGACCGGCCCGTCGACAAGGATTCCGAACTGCATCCGCTCGTGCGCTGGCAGTTTGTCGGCGGCGTCGAAGAACACGAGCGCAAGGCGTTCCTGTTTACCAACGTCATCGACGGCCGCGGCCGCAAGTACGCATTTCCGGTCGTGGTCGGCGCGCTCGCCGCCAATCGCGAAATCTATTGTCTCGGCATGCGGTGCACGGCAGGGGAGGTGCAGGCGCGCTGGGACCACGCGATTGCAAATCCTGTCGCGCCGCAAATCGTGAAAACGGCCGCTTGCCAGGAAGTCGTGATCGAAGGCGCTGCGCTGCTTGGCGAAGGGCATGGGCTCGACAGCCTGCCGATTCCGATTTCCACCCCGGGGTTCGACAGCGCGCCGACGCTCACCGCGACCAACGTCATCACGCGCGATCCCGAGAGCGGGGTGCAGAATCACGGCACTTATCGCGCCGCGCTCAAGGCGCCCGACCGCTTGGTGGTACGCATGGCGACTCGAGTCGGCGGCGCGGGCGGTTACCGGCATTACGTCAAATACCAGCAACGCGGCGACAAGACGATGCCGTGCGCGATCGTGCTCGGCGCTCCGCCGTGCGTGGCGTTCGTCGCGCCGCAGAAGCTGCCGATCGACGTCGATGAAATCGGGGTTGCCGGCGGGCTGGCCGGCGCGCCAGTCAACGTCGTGCGCGGGCGCACGGTTGATTTGATGGTGCCAGCCGAGGCGGAGATTGTGATCGAAGGTTACCTCGATACCGAGAACGTCGAACCCGAAGGGCCGTTCGGCGAGTCGCACGGGCACGTGGCGCTCGAGGAATTCAACATCCCGATGCGGGTAACCGCGATCACGCATCGCAAGCACGCGATCGTGGCTTCGTACCTGAGCCAGGTGACGCCCAGCGAATCGAGCGCGATGAAGCGTGTCGCGTATGAACCCATGTTTTTTGCGCACCTCAGGAATACGCTGGGCATACGCGGTGTCAAGCGCGTGACGCTGCACGAGCGCATGACCGCGCTGCGGCGCATTTGCATCATAACGGTCGAGAAGGGAACGCCGCATACGGAAATATGGCGCGCGCTCTACGGCGCGACATCGTTCAGGGCCGACTGCGGCAAGCTATGCATCGCAGTCGATGACGATATCGACCCTGATAATTCTGACGCCGTATTGTGGGCACTTGCGTTTCGCATGAATCCCGGGACCGACCTGCAGGTATTGCCGTACCGCAGCCCGGGCCACGGCCCCGAGCGCGAGCACGAGGCTGAGCGCGAAGATGCGACGCTATTGATGGACGCGACGATGAAGGAAGAGTTGCCGCCGCTCGCATTGCCGCGGCAGGAATACATGGACCGCGCGCGCAAGGTGTGGGAAGAACTCGGTTTGCCGAAGCTGCGTCCCCAGTCGCCATGGTTCGGGCGCGCGCAGGGCGACTGGCTGCCGCAGTGGGAAGAGGCGGCAAAGCGCGCGGTCGCCGGCGGCTATCTCGAGAACGGGCGTATTTCGGAAAAGCTGCAGCGCAAGGGATTGAAGCCCGAGTCGAAGTTCAGGCCGGGGGAGGAGTGACGGGTGAGGAGTAAGGAGTGACGTGTAAGGCGCGACGCGCTACCGCTCACTTGTAGTAGTCGCAATTTGATCCGACGGGAAGTGTCCGATTTCGGCAAACGCGACCGGCCGCTTTCGGGAGCTGCGACCTTCCGCTTTCGACCGAGGCCGTGTGAAAACGCAAAAGTTTGCGGCTGATTCCGTCACGTTGGCGAAAGCGCGACCGATTCTGGTTCGACTCTGCATCTGCTCTTTGAGAGCGGGTGATCTTCTCTTTGAGTCGAGACACACGGCCTTCGCTCACCGCGGCGGGCTCGCGATCTGCACGATCCAGCTCCGCAAGGTAGCGTGTATTTGATGCGCGCAACAATGAAATGTTCCAGACGACTACTAACTACGTTTTCACACAGCCGCGGTCGTAAAGCGGACATTGGTTGCTAAATTAAGTCGCGGCTGCTGCAGATGAAGGCGGCGGGGCTTGCTGACAGAATACGGCAGGCGTGGGGTCACTTTTTGGACTTGCGCTTACCCGAGTACGCTTTCTCGACCGTCGCGCGTTCGATCTTGTAATAATCATCGAGCCCGATCAAGGTCTCAACGCCGTGGCGCGCGGCGACGCACTGGGCTTCGGTCATGCATTTGTAATCGCCGGTCCTCTTGAGTTCCTGCATCGCGCGGGTCATATAGTGGTAATGCACGCAGATGGCCAGAATCGCATCGATGCAGCCCGCATAGCCCATATCTTCAAGCTGCCTGAAGCTGTAAAGCGGACGGCCGTCGCGAGTGCCGCGGCTTTGGACGTAAATCATCGGAATTTTGCAGACCTTGGGTGTCTTGATTGCTTCCGCGGGCGTGCGCGGAAAAATCAGCCCCATGTCGGCGCCGACATCCGCGGCGGCGTTTACGCGCTTGACCGCTTCCAGAAATCCCTGTTCTCGGCACGCGTCGGAGCGCGCGATGATCACGAAATCCTTGTCGGTTTGATCGCGTTGCTTGCACGCGAGGCGGATCTTGTCGACGTATTCGGGAAGGGGGATATTGTGCGCGACATAGGTGTGATAGTGCGCGCGCTTGGGAAACAACTGGTCCTCAATGTGCACGCCCGCAATCCCGTTGCGGATGCATTCGCGCACGGTGCGCATCGTGTGCAAGGGCTCGCCCCAGCCCGCACCCGCGTCCATGACGACCGGAATCTTGACGGTGTTCGCAATATTAGCCGCGACGCCGATCTGCTCCGTCATCGTCAACAGCGGTTCCGAGATCGCAGTCATTCCGCCAGTCACGAAGCCGCCGTTGTAAATCGTCTTGAAACCGGCCGCTTCGATGATCCGCGCCGTGAGCGGATCGAATGCGGCGGGCAGTTCGAGGAACTTGCCGCGCTTGACGAGCGCGCGCAGGCGGGCGGCGGGTCGTGTTTTCAATCGCTTCTCCTGTCAGTCGGTGGATGTTGTCCCGGTCATATGCGCAGTTGTTTTTGCACTGTAACCGCGCAGCCGGCATTGGTTCATGGATAACGTCTTCGCAAGCATGGAGCGTCCCTCGTATTCTTGGCTGTGGCTCGTTTAGTGTCAACCCGACGCCTGCTGATTAGATGCCATTCGCGCGCCCGCGGGAAAATCCCATGACTGTCGGATCACCGCCGGATAGGGCGCATACGTTATCCTCGTTTATACTGCGCACTCCACGGCGGGTGCGTTTGCCGGTGTGGCACACGCGACCGCGCATTTTTCGCAAAGGAATGCACATGGACTCAGCTGCAGGCGCGCTGCGCGCGCGGCTCGCGGCGCCGGGATTGATCACCGCGCCCGGCGTTTACGACATGATCTCGGCGCGCATTGCCGATCGCATGGGCTTCCCCGCGCTCTATATGACGGGCTTCGGTGTGGTCGCGTCGCATCTGGGCCTGCCGGACGCCGGGCTTGCAACGTATTCCGACATGGTCGGGCGCGTCAGCCAGATCTGCACCGTCGCGCAAACGCCGCTGATCGCGGACGCCGACACCGGCTACGGTGGATTGCTCAACGTGGCGCACACGGTTCGCGGCTATATCAAGGCGGGTGCTGCGGCGTTGCAGATCGAAGACCAGGAATTTCCCAAGAAATGCGGGCATACGCCGGGCCGGCGCGTCGTCGCATGCGAGGAGATGGTGAAAAAGATCCGCGTCGCGGTCGAGGCGCGCGGCGACGACGACATCCTGATCATCGCGCGCACCGACGCGCGCAGCGCGCACGGCCTTGATGAGGCGCTGCGCCGCGCCGACGCCTATGCGCAAGCCGGCGCCGACATATTGTTCGTCGAGTCGCCGGAGTCCGAGCAGGAGATGGAAAAAATCTGCGCGCGCTGCGCACTGCCGTTGCTGGCAAACATGGTCGAAGGCGGCAGGACGCCGGTGCTCTCCGCCCAGCGGCTGGAGCAACTCGGTTACCGGATAGCGATTTTCCCCGCCACCGGGTTTCTGGCGGCGGGCGCGGCGCTCGAATCGGTTTTTCAGACGCTCAAGCGCGATGGCTCAAGCGTGAATGCGAGCGCGCCGTTGTACAACTTCGCGGAGTTCACGAAGCTGATGGGGTTTCGAGCGGGTTTGGGAGTTCGACCGGCGGCACGCGGATTAGCTGCGCGTTGATGCACGCGCGGCAAATCGCACGCTGCAGGATCAGTCGATTTTCGCGCCCGAAACCTGCACCACCTTCGCCCATTTTCTGATTTCGGCATCGCGGTACTTGGCGAAGTCCTGCACCGTGCCGCCCAGCGGCTCGACGCCGATGTCGACGATGCGCTTGCGGAAGGCCGGCTCATCGAGCAGCTTGTTGATTTCCTTGTTGAGCTTGAGGATGACCGGCTTCGGGGAGCCTATCGGCGTGAGTATGCCGAACCACGCCGACGATTCGAGGCCCGGGATGCCGGCTTCGGCAGTGGTCGGCACGTCGGGCAGCGTGGACGAGCGCTTGGGCGACAGTACCGCGACCGCGCGCACCTTGTCGGTTTTTACGAACTGGGCGATGCCGGTCACCAACTGGAACATGACCTGGGTGCGGCCGGCCAGCAGGTCCTGCGTCGCGACGCCGGGTGATACGTACGGCACGTGGGTCATCTGCGTGCCGGTCATCGACTTGTAGAGTTCTCCCGCGAGATGCATCGAGCTGCCGTTGCCGGTCGACCCGAAGTTGAGTTTGTTCGGATTGGCCTTGACGTAATCCGTAAATTCCTTGAGCGTCCTGGCCTGCACCGACGGATTCACGACCAGGATGTTCGGCACGTCGCCGTAGAGCACGATGGGATCGAAATCCTTGACCGGATGGTACGGCAGCGTCTTGTAGAGGCTGATGTTGGCAGCCAGCGCACCCGACGAGGCGACGACCAGCGTATAGCCGTCGGGGTCGGCTTTGGATACCAGCGCCATGCCGACGTTGAAATTCGCACCCGGCCGGTTGTCGATGATGACGTTCTGGCCGAGTGCCTTGCCGAGCGCTTCGCCGAGGATGCGCGAAATAGGGTCGATCGTGCCGCCGGGAGGCGCCGGCACGACCAGTCGTACCGGCTTGTTCGGGTAATCCGCAGCGGCGCCCGTCGCGGCGGCCCGGATTCCGGTTGAAATGGTCGCCGCGGCCAGGCCGAGGAACACAGAAACAAGCACAGCAGGCGTACGGTGTGTCATGAAAAATCCGCAAGAAGGGTTGAGTGCATGCATTGTGCGCCACAGGCGCAAACAGGGTCAATCGGTTCGCGTGAGGCTCGCGGTCAGTCGATCCTGACGTGCGCGGTCTTGATGACTTTGGCCCAGCGCGCCAGATCGTCTTTCAGCAATGCGCCAAACTGCGCGGGCGTGCTGCCGACGATATCCGAACCCAGCTGTGCGAGTCGTTCGCGAACGTCGGGCAATTGCAGGACCGCGTGCAGTTCGCGATACAGGCGGTCGATCACCGCGGCCGGGGTGCCGGCGGTCGTCGCGACGCCCGCCCACACCGGCACGTCGAAATCCTTTACGCCGGCGTCCGTCATCGTTGGCACATCGGGCATCATTGCCGAGCGTTTTTTGGCGGCGACCGCCAGCACCCGCACCTTGCCGCTCGCCGCGAACGGCTGCGCGGACGCGGTGGTAATAAAGAGCAGCGACACCTGTCCGCCGATCAGGTCGGTGAATGCCGGCACCGCGCCTTTGTAGGGCACGTGCGTCATGTCAGTGCCGGTATGGGTCTTGAAGAGTTCCATTGTCAGGTGCGAAATGCTGCCGCTGCCGACCGATGCGTAGTTGATCCCGCCCGGTTTGCCTTTGGCGAGCGCGATTGCGTCGCTCACTGATTTGGCCGGCAACAACAGGCTGGCGATCAGCGCCATCGGCGTCTCGACCAACTGGGTCACGGGCGCCAGATCGCGCAAGGGCTCGTAGGCGAGCTTGCGATTCAGGTTCGGCGCAATGGTGATCGGGCCGGCGGTCACCATCATGATGGTGTAACCGTCGGGCGGCGCCCTGGCCGTCAATTCGGCGGCGATGATACCCGCCGCGCCGCTGCGATTGTCGACGACCACCTGCTGACTCACGCGCTCGGCGAGCTTGCCGCCGACGATGCGCGCGATCACGTCCTGCGAGCCGCCGGGCAGGAACGGCGAGATGAACCGGATCGGCTTCACCGGGTAACTTTGCGCCGGCGCGGCGGCGCAAATCGCAACGCTTGTCGTCACGACAAGCGCGCGCGTTGCGAGCCGAAAATAATTCAACATGCGAGTCCGGCGAGTACAATGTGAGGATCGATTGTGCATCAGCCGCTCGCGCAAGGTCAATCGCTTGACTTGGCGTGACCCGCCAAGCAACATACCGGGACCATTTCACTGATATACATACGAAAGCGGTAACATGAACAAGCGCGAACGTTTTTTAGCCGCCGTCAACGGCAGCGACGTTGATTATCCGCCGTGCACGGTGTGGGTGCATTTCGTCACCGATACATTGCCCGGCGACGAGGCCGCGCGGCGGCACGCCGCTTACGTGCGCGCGTACGACTGGGACATGTGCAAGGTCATGCACGATTACCGCTATCCGCTGCCGGCGGGGTTGGAGACGCTGACCAGTCCGCAGGACATGCTCAAATTCGAAAAGCTGCCGGCCACCATTGCGAACTTTGCCGAACAACTCACGCTGATCCGCACGCTGCGCAAGGATTTCGGCCCCGACATGCCGATCGTCGACACGTTTTTCGATCCGTTCCAGCAGGTGATGCGCAAAGCGGGGTTCAGCAGCGCGAAGCTGGTATACGGCAACCCGCGCGAAGCGCTGCATATGCTCGACACCGTGACCGACACGGTGTGCGGATACATGCACGAACTGAAGAAAGCGGGCTGCGACGCGGTACTCTATTCAATCAACGGCGCAATCGCGCCGCCGGGAGAGCGCGGCATCGACGACGCGACGTTTCAGACGTTTCTGCGGCCGTTCGACCTGCGCGTGCTCGAAGCCATGCAGGGCATGGTGCGCATCCTGCATGTGCACGGCACGCACGTCGACATGCAGCGCGTGCTCGACTATCCGGTTGAAGTGTTCAGCGTGTCGGACCGGCTGGCCGGCAACCCGTCGCTCGCCGAACTGCGCAAGATGACGGACAAGTGTTTGATGGGCGGCATCAACGAGCAGAAAATCCCGGAACGCTCGCTGCCCGAAATTCGCGCGGAGATGCAGGATGCCGTCAGGCAGGCCGGCAAGCGCAAATTCATGCTGACGCCCGGCTGCACCAGCGCGCCGCAAACCCCGGAGCATATTTTGCGTTGCGTGCGCGAAACGAGCCGGTCATTTGCGGGCGCCAAAGCATGACTTTTTGCCGGGGTTGCCCCTGCGTTATGGCACAATAGCGGCTGCGAAATACGGTGCATAGCTCATGCGGGTGGCCATTCTCGGCGGCGGTACCATCGCGCGCCTCTTTCTCGAACACATCAAACGCGGCGATCTCGGCGACGCCGAGGTGGTGGCAATCGTCGGCCGCAGCGACGAGTCGCGCGCCAAACCGCTCGCGGCCGAATTCGGGGTCGCGTTCGTCACCGCGCTCGATGCGCTGCTGCGGCACAAACCCGACGTCGTGGTGGAAGCCGCCTCGCACGAGGCGGTGCGCGAATATTGCGGCGCGCTGCTCGACGCGGGCATCGCTGTCATTGTGCTGTCGGGGGGCGCCATGTGCAATGACAAGTTGCGCGCGGGACTCGAAGCGAGCGCGACCAAAAGCGGCGCGCTTCTGTACGTGCCATCAGGCGGCATCGCCGGGCTCGACGCGCTCAAAGCGGCGTGCATTGCCGGCGTCGACGCGGTCGAAATCGTGGTCTCCAAGCCCGCGGCTGCGTGGCGGGGTATCGCGTACGTGGAGGGGCTGAAAATCGACCTTGCCGGTTTGCGCGAGCCGGCTGTATTGTTCGACGGCTCGGCGCGCGACGGCGTGCCGCATTTTCCGGCCAACGTGAATATCGCCGCAGTGCTCTCCATGGCCGGCATTGGATTCGACCGCACGCGGCTGAAGGTGGTCGCCGACCCGACCATCACGCACAACACGCATCAAATCACGATACGCGGCAAGACGGGCAATATCAGTATCAAACTGGAGAACGTGCCGGCGCCGGAAAATCCGAAATCCGCGTGGCTTGCATGCTACAGCGCGCTGGCGGCGCTGAAACTCGCGAAATCGCCGATCAGATACGGCACTTAGATCGCGTTTCAAAATGACATGCTCCGGTTGCCATGAACACACTCTTATCCTTCAAAGGGACCTCCTTTGGAGCGTAGCGCAGGCGACCCGCCTGCTTTCGTTGATGAAGCAGGCGAGTCGCCTGCGCTACGCTCCAAAGGAGGTCCCTTTGAAGGATAAGAGTGTGTTCATGGCAACCGGAGCATGTCATTTTGAAACGCGATCTAAGTGCCGTATCTGATCGGCG
>JANNPG010000538.1:0-2165 GCA_031399805.1 Betaproteobacteria bacterium
AGTTGAACCGGCGGTCGCGCAAGCGGCTGCCGGTTTTTTTGCCTTGGAGATTCGTAAAGGAGTGAAGGTGTGAATGAGTGAAGGGGTAAGGTCTTAAAGCAGTAAGCCAAGCGCCTTCGTCTTCACCCTTCACGCCCTTATGGCTTCCTCGCGACGCAACTGACCCACGCCTGCGAGAACATGCCGTTGGGTCGACGCCCCCATTCGCGCCAGGTGGCTGCATTCTTCACGTCTCCGGCCTCTTCGTGATTCATAGCAAGGAAATCGCCGATCACAGTGAGCGGATCGTAATTCTCGTAACGCGATCGCATGACGATCGCGTCGAATCCGGCACTCTCGAGGACCATTCCCAGCTTGTGTCCGCAGTAGACGTCGCCGCCGTTGCGATTCTGCAGTTCCTTGTAAGCCTCGAAAGCAGCCAGCAGCTTTTCCGACGGCGGCGCCAGCAGAAAGCCGCCCCAGTCCGGCGTGCATATCCCGAGGATGCCGCCCGGCTTCAGTACGCGCCTGAACTCGGCCGCCGCCTTGACCGGCTCTTTCAGATGCTCGAGCAAAGCATGCGAAAACACGGCATCGAAGCTGTTACCTTCGAACGGCAGTGCAAGGACACTGCCCTGCCTGAATTCGACGTTGGCAATGCCCTGGGCTTTCGCATCTCGCGTCGCGGCGGCAACCTGATCCGCATTGAAATCCAGTCCGACAACCGGGCCCGGCGCAACGCGCTGCGCAATATCACGCGTAATAGTGCCCGGACCGCAACCGCAATCCAGCACGCTGATGCCGGGCCTGAGGTGGGGGATAAAAAACGCGCCATTGGGGTCGAGCCGGCGGCGCGCCATGAACGCGCCGGCGGCCTCGCTGTATCCGGGGGTGTAGGTCTCTGCCATAGGGGGCGTAACTATCGCAACTTTCGTGACTGGGTGACTGTCGTGCAGAGAACTTTTGTATCGTTACCCGCCTGTTTGCGCCATCTTAATTCAGCCTCTCTTCAAAATCGAGGACGAGCTTCCGCGTGCCTGGGGTTTCGTATTACGAGTCACGACAGTCACGCAGTCACGAACGTCACGGCTCTTCCGGTGTTAGACTTCACTCAACATGACTCCGAACCTTAGAGATCCTTTCCATCCGCTGGCGCTTGCCGTCGCCGCCGCCGTGCTCTGGGCCGGCGCGTCGGTCGCCATGGCATGCGGGGAAATCTTCCGCGGCGAAATTGTGATCTCGGAGCGCGACATGGGGGCCACGCCGCCGGGGGAGGCGCGAAATTTCCATGTGATTGGCGCAGGCTGGTTCCGCGCCGTCGAGATTGTGAAGCACGGCGGCACCGACGATAACACCATCGTCACGCTCGAACTCGACGGCGAGCCCATGATCACGACTTCGTTCGCATCTCTGAAAAATCCCTGGATGCAGCTCGAGACGATGTTGATGGGTGCAAAGGTGCGCACCGAAGGCGATATCAGCACGATGACGATCTGGTACTCGGCTGAGCTGAAGTTCACCAACATGGCGGCGGTTCGCATCGACGTCCGGGAGGAAGGCGTCGACGGCCTCAAAATGCGCACGGTCATGAACAAGCCCGCACCGCACGAGCATATCGCAGGGCAGGGGATCGGCAACACGGCGGCCTTGCCGGCGTTCAAGTAACGCATCATCTGGAGTGACTAAACGCCCTCTAAGGAATCCCTCACCTCGGTCCTTCTGACGGGATACTCCAGGCTAGAAGGGTACTCCGACGTGCTACGCACGTAGGGTATTCGCCAGAGTATCCCGAAGGGCGAGGGATGAAAGGCCTTTCCCCCCAGGGGACAAGGGAACACTTGAAGCGGAGCAGAATGGTCCGGGATGAGGGAAAGTGCTACTCCTTGTACGGCTCCACCACACTTGCCCGCATCGAGTAACCAATTTCGATGTCGGCTGCTCCGTCCACCAGGCTCAGCGATTTTTTCGCCGACGCGGTCGACATCCTGCCGGTGACCCAGATTGGCGAGAATACGGTCACGTCTGCAACAGGTTTATCCGGTTTCACGTGGACGATCTGGTTCGGCTGCGGCGGCGGCGTGTGAATGCAGGCCCCGACGTAGGGCACCAGCAGGAATTCGGTGACCTCCTTGCCGGAAAATTCCAGAGGCAACAGATAGCCGGGCATGCGTACCGTTTGACCGTCA
>JANNPG010000601.1:0-3753 GCA_031399805.1 Betaproteobacteria bacterium
ATCAACGAAAGCAGGCGGGTCGCCTGCGCTACAGGACATGACCATGACCGACATCGCATTGCGCATGGAACGCGCGATCGCGGAGCGTTTCGGCGCGAAAATTTTCGTTGCCGCCGAGCAGGCGGGTGCGGACTCGCTTGCGCGCATGCTCGAACACCGTTCGCACCGCAGATATACCGCGCAGGCGGTCGGCCCCGAATTGCTGCAACTCCTGTTTGCGTGCGCGCTGTCGGCGCCGTCGAAAAGCGATTTGCAGCAGGCCGATATCGTCCACGTGAGCGATGCGGCCATACGCACTGCGATCGCCGACCTTGTTCCGGACAATCCGTGGGTGCGCGCGGCGCCCGTATTCCTGGTGTTCTGCGGCGACAACCGGCGCACCCGCCAGGTCGCTGAACTACGCGGCAAACCGTTCGCCAACGATCATCTCGACGCGTTCATGAATTCCGCGGTGGATGCCGGCATCGTGCTGGCGACGTTTATCCATGCCGCGGAGGCGGCGGGGCTGGGTTGTTGCCCGATCAGTTCGGTGCGCAATCACGCGCAGAAAGTGAGCGCTCTGCTCGAATTGCCGGAATGGGTGTTTCCGCTGGCCGGCCTGTGCGTCGGTTATCCGTCCGAGCCGGGCATGATCACGTCGCGGCTGGCGCTCGACGTCACGGTGCACACCGACCGCTTCGACGAATCCCGGATTGCGGCCAAAATTGATGCGTATGACCACCGCCGCGCGGCGCGGCAGCAGTACAAAAACCAGCGCGACGTGGCGCGCTTCGGCGCGGCCGAATTCTACGGCTGGTCGGAGGACAAGGCGCGCCAATATGCGAAACCCGAACGCGCCGACTTCGGCGCGTTTATCCGCGCCAAGAAATTTAATTTGACTTAAGCCCTTCATGAAAAATACGGAATCGGCTCCGGAAAACCAGAAAGTCCTGAACCGCAAAGGACGCGAAGGACGCAAAGGTTTAGAGGCGACAAACAAAACAATCAACTTTTGGAATATTTTTTATTGATCTCCATATTTCCTATCGCGTTGTCGGCTCGTTCCTGCTTTTCCTTGGCGTCCTTCGCGTCCTTTGCGGTGAATGCTTTTGACTTAATCAGTAAGACCCCGTAAGGCCAGGCATGCAGCCAACCAATCTGATCGTCATCATGTCCGACGAGCACAACCCGAAAATCATGGGCTGCAACGGACACCCAATCGTCAAAACGCCGAACATCGACGCGCTCGCGGCGGCCGGCACGTCGTTCACCAGCGCGTATACGACATGCCCGGTGTGCGTGCCGGCGCGCGCGGCATTTGCCGCCGGCAAATACGTCCACCAGATCGGTTACTGGGACAACGCCGACGCGTACGAAGGGGCGATTCCGAGCTGGCATCACCGGCTGCGCGACCGCGGCCACCGCGTGGTGTCGATCGGCAAGCTGCATTTCCGCGGGCTCGCCGGCGACGACCACGGCTTCTCGGAAGAAATCATTCCGATGAACATCATCGAGGGCAAAGGCGACCTGATGGGACTGGTCAGGAACGATCTGCCCGAGCGCGGCCTGGCGTGGAAAATCGCCAAGCTTGCCGGGCCGGGCGAAACGTCGTACACGTTTTACGACCGCGAAATCGCGACCAAGGCGCAGATCTGGCTGCGCGAAGAAGCGCCCAAGTACCGCGACAAGCCGTGGGTATTGTTCGTCTCGTTCGTGTGCCCGCATTTTCCGCTCGTGGCGCCCGCCGAATTTTATTACCAGTATCCGGTGGATGAGATGCCGCTGCCCAAGCAGTACGGGAAAAACGAGCGCCCCGCGCATCCGTACCTGCGCGATTACTCCGAGAGTTTTTGCTACGACAAATTCTTCGATCCGGGGAAACTCAAAAAAGCGATCGCCGCGTATTACGGCCTGTGCACGTTTCTCGACGACAATATCGGCAAGGTGCTGCGCACGCTCGATGCGACGGGGCTCACCGAAAACACGCGCGTGCTCTACACTTCCGATCACGGCGACAATCTGGGCGCGCGCGGGCTGTGGGGCAAGTCGACCATGTACGAGGAGGTCGCCGGCGTGCCGCTCATCATCAAGGGGCCGGATATTCCGCGCGGCGTGAAAATCAGCGAGCCGGCGAATCATGTCGATACCTACCCGTTTATCATGGAGTGCGCGGGCGCAAGCACGCCCGACGTTTATGACGATCATCCGGGACACTCGTTGTTCAAGCTCGCTGCCGGTGCCATGCCCGAGCGCAATGTGCTGACCGAATACCACGGCATGGGCTCGACCACCGGCGCGTTTATGATCCGGCACGGCAAATACAAATATGTGCATTTCGTCGCCTATCCGCCGCAGCTATTCGATCTGGCGGCCGATCCCGAGGAATTGCGCGATCTGGCGGAGGATCCGGCGTATGCTAAAGCAGTCGAGGAATGCCGCGCGCGGCTGATGAAAATCTGCGACCCGGCTGAAGTCGACGCGCGCGCCAAGCGGCGTCAGGCAGAATTGCTGGCAGAGAACGGCGGGCGCGAAGCGGTGATTAAACGCGGCGATCTCGGGTTTACACCGCCGCCTGGATATCCGGTCGTACTCGGTTGAGCACGGGCGCAAGCACGCAATAACACTATCGAGGTTTACGTAACTTGCGTTACATCGCCCCAACCCCTCTTCCGGAGGGCGAGGGGCGCGTCGAGCGAAACCGAACGGTTGCCCGGTTTCGTGATGTTCAAATAGGAGGATGGTGATGAAAATGAAACTATTACGGTTCGTTACGGGAGCGGCCTATGCGGGCTTGATGTTCTCGACCGGTGCAGTCGGTGCTGCGTCGCCGGCTTATCCCGACAAGCCGATTCGGATGGTGCTGCCTTATCCGCCGGGCGGCAATACGGACATCCTTGCGCGCGCAATAAGTCCGCGCCTGACGGAAAGTTGGGGCATATCGGTGGTGGTCGATGCGCGGGGCGGCGGCAACGGCATCATAGCGGCAGAGATCTCGGCCAACGCCGCGCCCGACGGCTACACCGTATTCGTCGGCTCGACGCGCGAGATGTCGGTCATCCCGATTCTGACGCCGAAGATTCCCTACAATGTGGAGCGCGATTTCGCGCCGGTCACGCAAGGCACGATTTCGCCCATCTTGATTGTCGCCCACCCGTCGTTTCCGGCGAAAACCATGAAGGAGGTGATCGATTACGCCAAAGCGAACCCCGGCGTGCTGTCATACAGTACGCCCGGCATCGGCACGTCGATGCACCTGTCGGGCGAACTCCTGAACATGCTTGCCGGCCTGAAGACCGTGCATGTGGCGTACAAGGGGGGCGGGCCGTCGACGCTGGCGGTGCTGAGCGGACAGGAAGTGAAATTCGGCTACCTCGGCATGGGGCCGGCGATTCCGCACGTAAACGCGGGCCGGCTGCGGCCGCTGGCGATTACCGTCTCCAGGCGCTCGGCGCTGCTGCCCGAGGTGCCGACCATGATGGAGCTCGGCTACAAGGACTTCGATACCAGCATCTGGTTCGCTTTCTTCGTGCCTGCCAAGACACCCAAGCCGATCATCGCCAAGTTGAATGCCGAGCTCAATCGCATATTGAAGAGCAAGCAAACCAACGATTTTCTCCTCAGCACCGGCGTTGAAGTGGCGCCGGGCACGCCCGAAGAACTCACGCGCACCGTCAGGGACGACGCCGCGCGTTACGGCAAGATCATCAAGGCGGCCAACATTCAGGCTGAATGACGGAAGCTCGGGGAAAAAAATGAAACTTGCATTTATCGGCC
>JANNPG010000603.1:0-2577 GCA_031399805.1 Betaproteobacteria bacterium
CGACGGGGTGTTCAAGTCCCAGTTGCGCGCCGAGGCGACGTGGCAAGTTTTTGTCGGCGACACCCGCGAGCGGACTCGCGTAGATCGCCATATTGGCGATTGCGCAAACGCGGCGCAGTTCTTCCGCCTCGCGCGCGCCCAAGTTGCACGGGTCATGCACTTCAACCATCAGGTCCTCGACGCGGCGCGGATAGCGCGCGAGTTTCCGCTCGCGCCAGCTTCGATACGTCCGGTCATCATCCAGCGCAAACGGTCCGCCGTGGGCGGCCGTGGTCGCGGTATCAGACGCGGGCAACTCAATGATCATTTCGGGGTCACTCGTGTGTGTATCCGGTATCGGCTCACATGCCGGCAAGAATGTACTGGATTGTGCGCAGTTTTTGAATCCGCTGCGATACCGGCCGGGCACCGCGCTGACGCGGTTCGCGGCGTGACGCGTATTCGATAAGCTCATGTTCTCATGCCGGTTTTTATGCGTTTCCGCAATGGATCTATTCCTAATGGGGGGTGTCGTTGCAGGGCCTCTATCCCCAATAACCGCGAATTGATCGCGTGACTGCCTTTAGACTTGCGAAACAGTGTCGTCACGATTGTTTTTAGACGAGTTTTACAGGAGGAGATCCCATGTCCGAGCGGCCGAAACCGGTAGATCCTGAACGCCATAGCAGTTATCTCCCGCACGAGAAAAAATCCACCAAGCCGTTCCACCAGACGCCCATGCTCGACCAGCTCGAGCACGGCCCGTGGCCGAGCTTCGTCACCGGATTGAAGCGTCTCGCGCACGGCAACAACATGATGGTCGACCTGCTCGGCCAGCTGGAGCATTCATACAAGACGCGCCTGGGCTACTGGAAGGGCGGCACGGTGTCGGTGTTCGGTTACGGCGGCGGGATCATTCCGCGCTTTTCTGAAGTCGCCGCCATGTTTCCCGAGTCCAAAGAGTTTCACACGCTGCGCGTGCAGCCGCCCGCCGGCAATCATTACACCACGAAGATGCTGCGCCAGCTCTCGAATTCGTGGAACAAGTGGGGCTCGGGGCTCATCGCGTTTCACGGCCAGACCGGCAACATCATGTTCATCGGCGCGACCAGCGAGAACACGCAGCATTTTTTCGACGAAATCAACGCATACGGTTTCGACCTCGGCGGCGCCGGGCCCTGCGTGCGCACGGCCATGTCCTGCGTGGGCGCGGCGCGCTGCGAACAGTCGAATTGCAACGAGATGAAAGTCCACCGCACGCTGGTCAACAATTTCATCGACGACATGCACCGTCCGGCGCTGCCGTACAAATTCAAATTCAAGGTGTCGGGCTGCCCCAACGACTGCATGAACTCCATCCAGCGTGCCGACTTTGCCGTGATCGGCACCTGGCGCGACGACATCCAGGTCGATCAGACGGAAGTCAAGGCCTATGTCGAGAGCCACGGCCGCAAGTACACCATCGACAACGTGATCGCGCGCTGCCCGACCAAGGCGCTGTCGTTGAACGACGACGACACGCTCGCGATCGACAACCGCAACTGCGTGCGCTGCATGCATTGCATCAACGTCATGACCAAGGCATTGTCGCCCGGCAAGGACAAGGGCATCACCCTCTTGATCGGCGGCAAGCGAACCCTCAAGATCGGCGACACCATGGGCACCGTGATCGTGCCGTTCATGAAGCTCGATAGCGACGAGGACTACGACAAGTTGCGCGAACTGGCCGCCAGTGTCATCGACTACTGGGCGGAGAACGGCCTCGAGCACGAACGCTGCGGCGAGATGATCGAGCGCATCGGCCTGGTGACCTTCCTCGAGGGCATCGGCGTTGACGTCGATCCGAATATGATCAGCCACCCGCGCACCAGTTCCTACGTCCGTCTGGACGAATGGGACCAGGAGGCCGCGAAGTGGATGCAGCGCAAGCAGCCGGCAAACGCCTAAGCGGCGGCCGGGTTTTCGCGGAGGAAATTATGGATCAACAAACGCAGGCAGTGGCCAAGAAGAAAATGCGCACGCCGATCGAAAGCGGCTGCCCGGACGGCATGCAGTACATGCATCCGCTGATGATCAAGAATTTCGGCAACTGGAAATATCACGACCGTCCGCGACCGGGCGTGCTGCATCACGTGGCGCACTCGGGCGACGAGATCTGGACCGTCCGTCTGGGCACCCAGCGCCAGCTCGGCCCCTACGAGATCAATCTGCTGTGCGACATCATCGATGAGTATGGCGAAGGTCATGTGCGCTTCACCATCCGCTCCAACATGGAGGTGATGGTTTCCAAGTGGGAGAAGGTCGGACCGTTGATCAAGGCCATCGAAGAAGCCGGCTACCCGGTCGGCGGCACCGGCAACTCGGTGACCATGATTGCCCACACCCAGGGCTGGCTGCACTGCGACATCCCCGGCACCGACGCTTCCGGCGTGGCTAAGGCGCTGATGGACGAACTGCACACGGAGTTCGTCAGGGAGGAGATGCCCAACCGCGTGCACCTCACCACCTCCTGCTGCCAGATCAACTGCGGCGGCCAGGGCGACATCGCGATCAACGTGCAGCACACCAAGCCGCCGAAGATCAACCACGACCTCGTGG
>JANNPG010000659.1:0-4875 GCA_031399805.1 Betaproteobacteria bacterium
CGTGACAGGAGACCCGCGAAGGCGAAGATCGGCTCGTTCGGGAGATGGATGTAATGCGGCTGCTTCACCTTCAGGATTTCGCCGTCTGTTGGTCCACACGTTCAACCTATTGCCACTCGTACCAGCCCTCGGCCGGCATCAGGCATCGAGTGTTGCGGTAGGCATGGCGCCACATTGGCTTGGCAGCCGCTTCCTCGCTGCGCGCATTGAACGTTAATGCCGGCGGCTCCGGTTGCTTCCACCAGAACGGGACAAGGCCCCAGCGCGCACCGTAGAGCGTCAGCGTGCCGTCTTCAGCCTGGATCATCAACGGAACCGTGGTCGTGGGCGCGACATTAAACCGCCGAGCCAGCGGGTATGGGCCCCGACCGTCAATGCGCCTAGGTGACCAGCAGTCTAGTGGCAACGTCGAAGATCGACGGGGGATAGGGTTGGTCGGGGGCGGGCTGGGAGTCGGCGGAATCGTGATCGCTCTCATTCGGCTACTTTCTCGGCTTCGATCCGAGTGTGTTAATGAATGTAGCCGAGCAGGTCGTCCCGGAGCGCGAAATGCGCGAAGCACCCAAAGGTGCGCCGGTGGATGAGATGGGGCAAGTTCGTCTCCAAAATACTCGGCAGCACCGAGACTGTCTGGGGCAAGATTTTCCAGCAGTCCAACAGCCAATACAGCCCCCCGACGCTGGTCCTCTATGACGGACAAGTGCGCTCGGCTTGCGGTGTGGGGCAATCCGCCAGTGGCCCCTTCTATTGCGCTGACGACGAGAAGCTCTACCTCGACCTCGCGTTCTTCCGCGATCTTCAAACGCGGTTCGGTGCCCCGGGTGATTTCGCCCAAGCCTATGTTATTGCTCATGAGGTTGGCCACCACGTCCAGAAGCTGACCGGAACCTTTCAGCAGAATGGAAGCGGCGCGCGAGGGCGTTTCCCAGACCGAAAACAATCAGATTTCGGTCCACATGGAGTTGCAGGCCGATTGCTACGCGGGCGTGTGAGGGCACCACGCGGAGACCATGAATCAGTTGAACTCCGGCGACATCGTCGAAGCGCTCAATGCCGCGACGGCGATCGGAGACGACCGCCTGCAGAAGCAAACGCTGGGCCGCGTCGTGCCCGAGTCGTTCACCCACGGCTCATCGGAGCAGCGCGTGCGCTGGTTCAAGCGTGGCATGGACTCCGGCCGCCCGAAGGACTGCGACACGTTCTCGACGAGTTCGCTTTGACAGCTTCGAATGCGCGATCCATACACTTGCGCCCACCTGCGCGCATTGCGGCGTGCGCATCGTCGGCCACGGGCTGGAGAAGGGCGCCCGGATGTTCTGCTGCGATCACTGCGCCGAGCAGGCGGGCGTGACGGAACTTCGCGACCGCGCCTAAGACACGTTTCAAGAGCCGGACTGGCACCTGATCTCACGGTGCGCAAGCACAAAACGAATCAGCGCCGAAGTGTTTTGCCGCGGCGTCAAGGCTTGGCGCCTGTCCCGGCCGGCGCTTTAATGATAAGCGCGCCCGACGCGTCCTTCGGGTCTGCGGCGCGCGCCGCTGCTGCTTCCGGGGTGCGGGATTCAGCGGGCGCAGGCGTCGCCGGTTGTCGCGCCGATTCCTTCTGCTTTGGCTCGGATGCTTCAGGCTTGCTCGGCGCTATCTTGAGTTCGGATGGCGAAATTTCTTTCAAAGATTGCGATGATGATGGATTCATTGATGTTGGGGTGTCAGCAGCGAATGCCGGCAAAGCGCAGCTCGCGATGACCAATCCAACTGCAAATGATTGCACTATTTGCACGATGCGCATGCTCCTTTTCATACCACGTACGCCAACTTTGTTCGACACAAACTCTTCTCGCGCGCGTAGTCCCAAATAAGATAGCTGTCCGTGAAGCTCACGTCGCTGCCATGGACGAATTGATGTTCGATTATCCGCTGCCCGGCGAGAGATTCCGTACGTTATCGAACATATGGCAGCAGAAGTTTGCGCGGCCGGGACCCGCTACGCTTGCGTTGCCGGAACGTGGCAGGACAGGCGTGAACAGTCTGCGTCGTATATTCGCCGGCGCAAGGCACGTATCACGCAGGAAAAATAACAAATGGGATGTCCCGAAAAAGGCTTCGACTTCGCAGCTAACGCGTGCCCAAGGCGCTAGCCAGATCCAGCCTTTAAGCGTGCCGGGGGTGTGTAACATTTTTTCCTACGCAAACGTTGTTCTCCGTGCGCTAACGTACAGAACATCGTTGACTTTCTGCATATGCTTTAAATCGTGTCATTGGTTTTCGATCGTTACGTTTTCGGCTCCGCGACTCGGCGCCTGCGGCGGCCGTGCCGTTAACGCGCTTTCGCCCGGGCTGGCGAAGGGAAGAGAAGCTGAGATCAACTAAACCGGAGCAATGATTATGGGCAAATATCTTCTGGGTTGGATTTTGGGCGTGCCGGTCTTCGTGCTGGTAATTATCTATTTAATCTTTAATTAGGCGGCTCGCCGGGAGTGCGTTAAAAAACCCGTGCACACGCGCGTCATCACCTCGACAATTGTTTTTTTCGTCCACCTCATAGGAGAATCACATGGAACCAAGCGCACGCGGCAACACTCCCTCGACTTCCGGCATGCCGGGTAACGGCGAAGGCGCCTTACACATGGCATCCTCGAGCGCACACGCCGCAGTCAATTCGATCGCCGGGGCGGCAGACGAGGCGGCACGCAATGCCAGGCCTGCGATCGACCACGTCGCGGCAATGGCGCACCAGGCGGTGGACAAGGCGGCTGGCGCTGCCGCACCGACGGCCGACTGGTTGGCCGAACAAGGCGAAAGTCTGAACGCCACGCAGAAGAAACTGGTTGCGGATACGTGCAGCTACGTATCGGCGAACCCGCTGAAGGCAGTCGGGATTGCCGTGGTTGCAGGTTTTCTGCTTAGCCGCATGATCCGTTAATGGTGTTTTTCGCGACGGGCAACGCGTGGCGCCCGCATCGTCACTATTGTGTCGTGCCGGCGACGGGCGGCGCGGCGCCGATGGCGGAGGGTGGCGTAGCGTCAGCACCGCTAAGTGACGGAGTACGTGCCGGGGCGCGTCCGCCGGCGGCCGGTGTATTTGACGAATTGTCGGGTGCACTCGCCTCGGCGCGCGCCGCATTTTCGAATTTTCTCGATCTGCTGTCGTTGGAGTCGCGTCGCGCGGGTCTCGCGCTCACGTGGATGGTGGTATTGGGGATCGTCGCGGCTATTTGCATTGCTGCTGCATGGTTGGGGTTGATGGCCGCGCTTGCGATGTGGGCTATATCACTCGGTTTGCCCGCGATAGCGGCGGTGATCGCAGTCGCAGTGATCAATTGCGTGGCCGGCGCCGCGCTCATTTACGTGTGCATCGGCATGAGCCACGACCTGCTGTTCTCCGCGACCCGGCGGCAAGTGGCGGGAAAATTCCCCGTCAAGCCGTCCGCGCTATGATACGCGCACCTACTCGGGCTGCGATCTATGCGGCCGAACTGAGGGTCGTTGAAGCCAAGCAGAACACCCGGGATAGCTTGTGCCGTGCGCGGGGCGCGTTGCGTGCGAAACTCGCACGGCCTTCGACGCTGGCGCTGGCTGCGGGGGCGGCGGGCGTATTCGGTTTCTGGCTCGCCCGCCGGCCGCAGCCGCGGGCGACATCCGCAACCGGTGACGCGAGCGTTGCCACGAAGACCTCCGTCTTCGGTCTTGTGCTGGCATTTCTCGTGCGATACGCAACGCAGGGTTTACCGCTTATTCTTCAGCAAGGCCTGACAGCGCTCCTGGCGGCGCGGCAGAAACGCGCGGCGCGAGCCGGCCCCGCCATGTCGAAAGCGTCGGCCACCGGTGATTTCGCGACCGGCGTGCGCCACTGAGCTAAGTCAGTGAGGGCGGGCCGGCGAGTTTGCGCATAGCGCACATGTGGACTGAATTGATCGGCTGGTCCGCCGCTGCCATTCTATTGCTCACGATCAGTCGCCAAGTCTACACGCAATGGCGCGAACGCAGCACGCAGGGATTGTCGCGATGGCTTTTCATCGGACAACTGGCGGCTTCGACCGGCTTCGTCATCTATAGCTGGCAATTGGGTAACTGGGTGTTCGTGGCGACCAATCTGCTGATGCTGGCGACGGCCGGCGTCGGCCAATGGATTTTTCTAAGCAACAAAAGCCGTGAAGAAAGAGCCGCCGCGGTTCACCCGCGGCGAACATCCAAAGCGCACGCCGGCAGTCATTGAGAGACATTTCTGCTCTGTGCGGTAATTACGATGCGTGCGAGCGCTGGTTGTCCCGTCATCCCGGCGCGCTCGGTACACTGCGACTCATACATATTGTTCGGTAGCACACGGACAGCGCAGTCAGGCTTATGAGAATCCGAGTTTTACCGGAAGATGTTGCCGCTGCCGAAATGGCTCGTGCTGGTTCATGCCGGCATCGCAATCTGCGGATTCGTGCTGTTGGTTATTGCCACGTGGCAGATGTCACGCGCGTGATTCACCGTAACAAAAACTGGAGTAATGCAAAATGAAAAGCTATCTGGTAATCGGGCTCGCCTTGGCAATGATTGCGGGCTGTGGGAATAAGACCGAACCGAAAACTGCGGTTCCAGCGCCGCCCCTGGTGGCCAGGGACGCCCCGCCAAGTTTTGTGCCGACGCCGCCGGCGCAACCGAACGCAGTCGATGACGGCAAACAACGGCCCGCGCCGGGTCAGGCCAACGATCATTCAAGTCCGGCGTTCAAGGATGGCGGAAAAACCGATCCCAAAAAATGACAGGATTCACCCCCACATGCCGATTGCCTCGCCAGTTCCAATATCCGGGCGACCAGACGTAGCCGCGCCGCGCCGTGGGAGCGCGTTCGGTCGCCGCCGCGAGGGCGTACCCAAAAAAAGCCCG
>JANNPG010000635.1:0-2707 GCA_031399805.1 Betaproteobacteria bacterium
CACAGCGATACCCACGATGGCCCCGAATACGAGCAGATAGCCAAGGCGCGTCCTGCCCAACTCCCCGATGCGGCCAAATGTCGTACGGCGTTTCTTCTCGTTCATGCGAATGCCTCCATTTGTCTGTCCAACCGGCACCCCAGAAAGCCGCCCAAGCGCCAAGCGCACCTCATAATGTGGCTGGGTTGTCAAGCACCGTGACGGGGTTGTCAAGCGAATATAGTACGGCGGAGTCGCCTCGTCAAGAGCCATGAACCCAAACTTGACGAGGATTGGAAATTTACACGGCCTACCGCCTTGTTGAACCGGCTGCTTCGGAGGATGTAGACCTACAAGGCGGGAGCGACGTGCTTACCTAATGGCCTAGCTTCACGCACACCGGCATGTACGGCATGTTCGCGATCCAGGAGTCGGTGCGGCAGCTCCGCGGCGAGGCCGCGGCGCAACTCCCCAACATCCGCACGAGCGTCGCGCACAGCGTCGGTGGCATGTTCCCACCTCACGAACGACGAGCGGGCGTAGGCGTACTCAGACTCAAACAGAACATAATTTCTTCTACCAGGTTTGTGTGGCGAAGCTGTCGTTACTTGCGGGGGCATTACTCCGTTACTATTATTACGAGTGACAATCCCCGCAAATCCGGCAACAGGCGCCGCAGCCGCGCCGCCCCAGGAATGATCTCCCCTCGCACGCTCATGCTCAATCCCGTCTACCCGTTCGTCCTGGCGTGGCGGTCGCGGCCGTCATTGGCGGGATGATCTCTATGACGCGAAGGGGCCAAGCGCGAGCAAGCGCAAGAAGCCCAGGCATCACCGGCGCCCCGCCTGGAGACGGTTTCGCCGGGCGCAGGATCGTCTGGCAACTGCCGGGCAAGATGTTGGAGGTATTTCGATGTCACGACTGATGCGGCTTGCGCCGCTCGCTATCATCTGCGCGCTCATCATCGCCGTGCTGGCGGCCGGTCGCGGCGCCGGCGCCGCGACCACACCGAACGACCCGCAGTTCCCGTCACAGTGGGCGCTGACGAAGGTTCGGGCGCCTGAGGCATGGGACCTCACGAAGGGCAACACCGCCGTCAAGGTAGCGGTGGTGAGCACCGGTGTGGTGTCGACGCTCGCCGATCTTCAGGGGCAGCTCGCGCCCGGATACAACGCGATCTCGCCTGGCGGCAGCACGCAGGACGATTTCGGAACCTACGGTAATGGCACCGCGGCAGCAGGGATCATCGGCGCAGCCACGAACAACGGCGCGGACGTGGCCGGCGTCTCCTGGCAGGTCACCCTCCTCCCCGTCAAGGTCTGTGATTTTGCAGGCGCCTGCCCTAACGCCGCTATCGCGGCAGGCATCGACTGGGCAGTCAATAATGGCGCCCAGATCATCAACATTAGCCCGGCGCTCAATCCCAGCTCTCCCTCACCCGCCATCGACGCAGCCGTCGCGAACGCGATCAGTCGCGGCGTTCTCGTCGTCGCCTCAGCTGGAAACTACGCCGGCTACGTGGGCTATCCCGCCAACCTCTCCGGAGTGATCGCGGTCGGCGCCACGGATTCCACCGACACCGTGGCGACCTTTTCGGGGCGCGGGACGCAGCTAGCGCTGGTCGCCCCTGGGGTCAGCGTTCTTTCGCTCGCTCGCCAAGGCTGTTGCATTGCCTTCACGGGTTCGGAGTTCGCCGCCGCGCACGTCTCCAGCGCACTTGCGCTGTTGCTTGCCGCCGGCGTACCGGCGTCAACGGCGAAAGCCGCCCTCCTGCAGGGCGCGCGGGATCTCGGCGCGGCCGGCTGGGACAGCACCTACGGCTACGGGCGCCTCGACATCTGCAATGCGTTGCTCAAGGCGGCAAAGAGCTGTCCGGCCGGCGCGGCAACCGCCACGCCGACAAGGACGTCCACGCCGTCCGCGGCAACCGCCACGCCGACTCCCACGCCGTCCGCGGCAACCGCCACGCCGACAAGGACTCCCACTCTGCCTGCGGCAACCGCCACGCCGACGAGGACGCCGACGCCCGTGCCAGCCACCGCCACGCCGACGCGCACGCCGACGAGGACGTCCACGCCGTCCGCGGCCACCGCCACGCCGACGCAGACTCACGACACCCTCATCTTGAGCGGGAAGCTGCGCGTTCCATCCCCGGTATCGGCGTGGCTTCAATCCAGGACTGTGGCGCCCGGTCAACAGATCACAGCATCCGTGACGTGGAAGAGCTCTTCGGTGATCGATCTCCGCTTGTACGGCGGTGCGAATCAACTGGTCGCCATCGGCACCGGCTCCGGGAACACCCGTAGCCTGACGTATACCGGCGGGCTCTGGGATAGCTATCGGGCAGTAATCGTGTTGGCCGGCGGTCAGTCGGCGAGCTACACACTGACACTCAGCTACTGATGGCAGGTGAGAGTCCGGGCTCGGCTGTCTGGCCGGCAAAGCGAGTCCCTAGGCGATTCGCTTAGGGAAATCCCCACATTTCCCTTCAGAACCCAACGTCACCGCCGACCCTTTCTTTGGGTGAAGTGGCCGCCTGGCCGCTTCGAAGGGGCTGCTCGCGGCAGGCAACTGCCGGGCAAGATTTGGGGATATTTCGATGTCACATCGACTGATGCGGCTTGCGCCGCTCGCTATCATCTGTGCGCTCATGATCGCCGTATGAATCTTGCCGATGTTTCTGACGCACGAAATGCCTGCGCAGATGCCGGCGCGCGCAGGCGATCGC
>JANNPG010000032.1:0-7326 GCA_031399805.1 Betaproteobacteria bacterium
TGGTGCAATCGATCCCCATATTTTCGAGAATCCGGATTCGGGAGGCATTGAATGGCAAGCACCGCTATCAAGGAAACGCTCGGTTTTCAGGCCGAGGTAAAGCAACTGCTGGACTTGATGATCCACTCCTTGTACAGCAACAAGGAGATATTTTTGCGCGAACTCATTTCCAACGCGTCGGATGCCTGCGACAAGCTGCGCTTCGAGGCGTTGACGAACAAGGAGCTGTTCGAAAACGACGCGGAATTGAAAATTCGCGTGAGCTTCGACAAGGCGGCGCGCACGCTTACCATCGCCGACAACGGCGTCGGCATGTCGCGCGAGGAGGTCATCGCCAACATCGGCACCATCGCGCGATCCGGCACGCGCGAATTTTTCAAGAGTCTGACGGGCGAACAGGCGAAGGACGCGAACCTGATCGGACAATTCGGCGTCGGCTTCTATTCCTCATTTATCATCGCGGACAAGGTCACGCTTACGACGCGGCGTGCCGGGCTGCCCGCCGGCGCCGGCGTGCGCTGGGAGTCCGACGGCGGCGGCGAATTTACGCTTGAGCCGGTGGAGCAGGCGGCGCACGGCACCGAGGTCACGCTGCACCTGCGCGAGGGCGAGGACGACCTGCTGACGGGGCTGCGGTTGCGCACCATTATCCGCAAGTATTCCGACCACATCGTGCTGCCGATCGTGATGAAGAAGGAGGAATGGGACAAGGACAAGAGCGAGCACCGGCTGACCGCTGAGGACGAGACCGTCAATCAGGCGAACGCGCTGTGGGCGCGCCCGAAGTCCGACATCACGCAGGAGCAGTACGACGAGTTCTACAAGCATGTCGCGCACGACATGGAGGCGCCGCTATGCCACGCCCACGCCAGGGTCGAGGGCAACAAGGAATATACGCAACTCCTGTATATTCCCGCGAAGGCGCCGTTTGATTTGTGGGATCGCGAGCACCGGCGCGGCATCAAGCTCTACGTGCGGCGCGTATTCATCATGGACGATGCCGAGCAGTTGATGCCGAACTATTTGCGGTTCGTGCGCGGCGTGATCGATTCGAGCGATCTGCCACTCAACGTGTCGCGCGAGATCCTGCAGCAGTCGAAGGACATCGAGGCACTTCGCGGCGGCTCGGTGCGGCGCGTGCTCGGCATGCTTGAGGACCTCGCCGAAAACCAGAAAGACAAGTTCGCGACCTTCTGGAAGGAATTCGGGCGCGTGTTCAAGGAAGGCATAGGCGAGGACTTCGCCAATCGCGAGCGTATCGCGAAGCTCCTGCGCTTTGCGACCACGCGCACCGACAGCGCGACGCAGGATGTGTCGTTTGCGGACTACGTGTCGCGCATGAAGCCGGAGCAGGACAAAATCTACTACGCGACCGCCGACACGTTTGCGGCCGCGAAGAACAGCCCGCATCTCGAGGTGTTCCGCAAGAAGGGCATCGAGGTGTTGCTGCTGGCGGAACGCGTCGACGAATGGATGGCCGGCAACCTGCACGAATTCGACGGCAAGCAGTTGCAGTCGGTCGCCAAGGGCGAACTCGATCTGGGCAAGCTCGAGGATGAGGCCGAGAAGAAAGAACAGGAAAAAGCCTCCGGCGAGCACAAGGAACTCATCGCAAAAATCCAGAAATCCCTGGGCGATCGCGTGAAAGAGGTGCGCGTGACGCTGCGTCTAACCGAGTCTCCCGCGTGCCTGGTTGCCGACCAGCACGAACTCGGCGCCAATCTGGAGCGCCTCCTGAAAGCGGCGGGGCAGAAGGTGCCGTCCTCGAAACCGATCCTCGAAATCAATCCGCGCCATCCGCTGGTGCAACGGCTCATCTACGAGGCCGACGTTCAGCGCTTCGACGACTGGAGCCATGTGCTATTTGATCAGGCGCTGTTGTCCTAGGGCGGCCAGCTCGAGGACCCGGCGGGATTCGTCAAGCGGCTGAACCAGCTCTTGCTGGTGCTGGGTAAAAGCTGATGGCCGTGCGGTGGCGATCCCGGCATCACTTGGCGTGAATTTTTTCGCCGAGGCAGATGAAATAGAGCCACGGATCGTTCAGGCATTCGTCGAACAGCTTGTTGCGCAACGCGCACTGCTTGCGCTGCGCCGGAACAACGCGCGCGCAGTCGGCGGCGCGCGGCAGCTGCGGCCGCGTGACGAGGCGGTTCGCGCAGGCGTCGAAATCCGGGTGCTTGGCGGGGTTGCGGCATTCGAGAATGATCTCGTTGCGCGCAATGCAGAAGCCTTCGTCGGCGCGGTTGACCGTCAGACAATTGAGCAACTGCCGCGGATCGGCTTTCTGCTCGGTGGGTTCGAAGCCGCCGAAATTCATCGTTTGCGTAATGTCGCGCACGCACTGGTCGAGTTGCTGCCCGGTCTTGCCCGCGCACTCGGGCGGCAGCAGGGTCGATTGCGCATGTGCGGCCGCCGCGCACAGCGACAATACAACTAGAGTACATCCGGACAATCCCAGGCGTTTCATACTGCGACCAGCCGGTTGTAATCGGTCATTCGACCATGCCCAACCTGCCGTTATGACTGCCCATGTACCACAGCCGGCCGCCGGCATCGACGATCATCTTGCGGATGCCGGTGTTTTTCGACGGCAGCTTCACGACACGTATCTCATCGTTGGCCGGATTTAAGCGCACCACGGTATCGGTGTTGATTTCGTTCACCCATACCATGCCGCCGCCATCGACGTTGACGGCGTATGGCCCGGCGTCGCCGGCCGGCAGTGGGTATTCTTTAACGATCTTCGCGCTCGCCGGATCCACTTTCGCGAGATTGCCGTTGCCGTACAGCGTCACCCACAGCGTACCATCCGGCGCCAATGCGATGCGGCGCGGCCGCGAGCCGCGTCCTGTCGCGAGTTCGGTCATCTGGCCTGTTTTCGGTTCGAGCTTGCCCAACTTGTCCTCGCCCATGCGGCAGAACCAGACGTTGCCCGTCTTGTCGAGCGCAAGCCCGTACGGTCCGCCCGACGTGTTGTACTCGGTAATCGGCCCGCCGCTTTTCGTGTCGAAACGGCCGATCTTGTTGCCGCTTTGCAGCGTGATATAGATGTTGCCGTCGGGGCCGGGGGCGGGGTCGCGCGCGAAACGCGGCGTCGGCACCGGCCACTCTGTGACTTTGCCGGCGAGATTCGGCAGCGCGCCGGGCGCGATGCCGTAGTTGGAGCCACCCGCGCGCGCCGCGGGGGAAAGCATTGCCACCGCGAGTGCGGCAACTACCGTGGCGCCATATCGCACGACGTACTCCGGTGATTGGACAGTTTGATACCGTTCGTGGTGAGGTATCGAACCATGAACGGTCGTCCACCCTTCGATACCTCAGGGCGAACGGCCGGTATCATCGAAGACGCGTCCAAATGCTCCACTACTCGCGCTCCCGCTTATTTGTCATGCCACTTTGGCTTGCGTTTCTCGACAAACGCACCCACACCTTCGAGCGCGTCCTGGCCGAGCATATTGTTGGTGATGACCTCGCTCGCCAGCTTGTACGCAGGTTCCATGTCCATTTCGATCTGGCGGTAGAAAAATTTCTTGCCAGCGGCCAGCACGGCGGACGGCTTGGACAACAAGAGCTCGCTGAGCTCGCGCACCGCCTGGTCAAGCTGGTCCGCGGGTGCCACACGGTTGACCAGCCCCCATTGAAGCGCGGTGGCGGCATCGATGAATTCACCGGTCATCAGCATTTCCAGCGCCTGCTTGCGCGTAACATTGCGCGAAACGGCCACACCCGGTGTGGCGCAGAACAGCCCGAAATTGACGCCCGAGGTCGCGAACTTCGCGTCGGTCGACGCTACCGCCAGATCGCACGCCGCGACGAGCTGGCAGCCGGCGGCGGTGGCGATGCCGTGCACGCGCGCAATCACCGGCTGTGGCATGCGCGTGATGCTCATCATCACCTTGCAGCATTTGTCGAAGAGCCCGCCTACGAATTCCTGCGTGCGGTTGGCGAGCATCTCCTTAAGGTCGTGTCCGGGGCAGAAAGCTTTACCGTTGGCGGCGATCACGACCACGCATATCGACGGGTCGGCGGAGATGTCGTCCAGCGCCGCCTGCAGCGCGTCGAGCATGTCCATCGACAGCGCGTTGAATTGCTTGGGGCGGTTCAGCGTGAGCGTCGTCATGCCGCCGGCGTCGCTACGGAGCAGAATTTTGTCGCTGACTGCAGGGGTGCTGGTATCCATTAGGTGCTCCTGATGATTCGCGGCTCCAATTATAAAGTCTTTATGCCGTAGCTGAGGAGTTCGCGGTCGCCACCGTAAAGCCGCAGGATGATTATTTCTGAACGAGCGAGAAGCCGAATTCGAGGGGGCGGAGCCGGTTTAATTGTAAATTAACGGGGCGTCGGGAAAAGGCGCCTGAATAGCCTGCATGTAGGCTTGACGCACCGAGGCGACATATAGCGCGATTATTTTCGGGCTGACGAGAAACCAAATGCGTTTACGTTAGGCGAGCGGCCACCGACCGGGGCAGGGGGGGTCGGGAGAGGCGCGCTCAGGTCCTGCAGGTATTGCTGGCGTATCATCGAGACTGGTTGTTTTCCCAGCCGTGCCGCCATTTCACGAAATTCCTTTTCTCTGAAATCACCGTTGAGAACTACGACCTTGCATAAAGAAGACCCGGCTGATCCGGCACATTGTTCAACCGCGGTTTCAGTCGCATCCGTTGGCCGATTCCAGCCGATACCTCCGCCTATAATCAGGTTCCCGCCTGAATTGGCGCCCATTGCATAAGCGCTATTCCAGCGCATTCTCCTGATTTCTACTTCGCGTGCCAACAACAGCGTGAGGTCATTTTCGCTGTTGATGTCGAGAAGAATAGCCAAAGCTTTCGAGAACGTCAGCTTGCCGTGCAAGTTCTCCAGCAGCGCGATGCGCGGCGCCCATTCCGCAGCGAATGGCGCAGAGGTGGTCGCACCCGGGCCTAATGTCGGTGGCGCGAGCGCAAGCTGCGCTGGCTGTTCGGACGGAGAACCCGCGGGCTTGGACAGGGTGCCGGCCGATATCGCGCTTTTTGCGTTCAACCTCCATGGCTTTAAGCAGTTCCGCGCGCTCTCTTTCGCTCTGCGCAATGGAGGCCGTTCTGGAGGCAGCAACAACGGGGTCCTGATCCAGCGCCTTCACGCGATTTCTCGCGAGCGGTGCGAATCTCCCTTTTGGATATTGCTCGAGATAGGACTCGAAGTCCGCGCGATTGGTGCTCGTCTTGATGCTGTCCCAGAACGACATTTCAAATGCCGCGGGATCGATATTTGATGCGGGAGCCGCCAACACCGGCCTCTCGATCGGCGCCCGGAAGAAAAACTCACCGGTAAGAGACGATGCTTCCCACGGAATCTGCTGGTCCTGGGTCAACCGCGCGACATTGATGCGCACCTGCTTGAATACGTCCTCGACCTTGAGCCCCGGCGTGTCGAGGGTCTTCAGCAATTGCTCGGTATACACGCCGTTGAAACCGGACCCGTCCGCGGCCGTCTTGCCCGGTGCGGTGGAGTAGGCGATCAGGGTTCCCTTGGGCGCGTCGATCTGCGCGAGCCCGCCGCCCTGTCCGGCGCGGAAGCGGCGCTCGAATGGATTGTTACGGCAGGCGTCGAGGATCACCATGCTCAGGCGCGAAGACACGAACTGATCGAGTACCTGATCCACGTCCACGCTCTCGCTGCGCACCGACGCCTCGTTCTCGATCTCCGCATCCACGGGAACGAGAAAATTCTTGCCGCGCACCTGCAGACCGTGGCCGGCGTAATAGAACAGCCCGACGCTTCCGGCGGCAAACATAAAACGAACAAACCCGGCGTTGCGTTTCAGTGTGCCCAAAGCGGCCTCCCAAAAGCGCTTGCGGCTGATTTGACTCAATAAATCAGTATAGTCCATGCGGGCCCTTGCCGCCAGATATGACGTGTCGGCTCCCCCGCGTGCGGGTCTCGGAGCAACAACCCCGGCGATGCGGAATGCGTGCCCATCGGCCGCGCGGGAACGGCAGGCGCAAGTCGCCAGGCGCTACTGGCGGTAACCCAGATTTGGGCCCGCCGCACGCCAGAGTCGATGCACTACACCACGCGGAAATGTTGAATTTTCACGTTTCCGCAGATTACTGCACGCGGGATGCGCGCTGCATCAGCGGCGCCCCGGCAGGTCGCGGTTGATGGTGATCTGCTTGTGTTCGACGCTGATATAGCCGCCGGTGACAAGATCCTTGAAGATGCGGCTGATCATTTCGCGCGAGGCGCCGACGCGTTCCGCGATGTCCTGCTGGGTGAGTTTTTCCGCGACGACGAGGCGGCCATCGTGCTCGGTGGCCAGTTCGAGCAGCAGGCGCGCGACGCGCCCGTAGACGTCCAGCAGCGCAAGCGAGCGGATGTTGTCAGTCAGCGCGCGCACGCGCTGCATGAGCCGGTTGATAAGTTTCAGCGCAAAGTCGGGATCGGTGGTCACCAGCGCCTTGAAATCGGCTTTGGCGATAATCAGGAACCGGCTCGTTTCGAGTGTTGCCACCGAGGCGGAGCGCGGGCCGTCGTCGATCACCATCTCCCCGAAATATTCGCGCGGGCCGAGGATGTTGATAACCATTTCCCGGCCGTCGGCGCTGCGCAGAAATACTTTCACGCGCCCGGAGAGAATGACGAAGATCGTCTTGGACTCGTCTCCCTCGTTGACGATGACGACATTTTTTTGAAATGTCTGCTCGCTGGCATGCGCTGACAGCGCGCGCAACTCGTGCTCGTCGAGTTCGCGGGAGCCGGCCGTGATGTCGCTTGTTGTGGAGTTTGTGTTCATTAATTCAATGCCGTATTGCGTCGGGCGCAAAGGCGCCTGGCTTGTCGTGCGCGGCGGTCTGCGCTATTTTGTCATAGCCGAAAAGTTCGACCGCCGAATGCCCCTTGATCGGGCGCGCGCCGAGCGGCACCAGATCCGCGCGATCAGCGAGCCGGTCGGCGACGGCGCGCGAGCAAACGAGGCGGTAGCCCACCTCCTTGGTGACGCCTTCGAGGCGCGACGCAACATTGGTCACGTCGCCGATGATCGTGTATTCGTGCCGCGTTGCCGCGCCGATATGGCCGGCGATGCCTTCGCCGGCGTGCAACCCGATGCCGATCTCCAGCGGTATTTCGCCCTTCGCCGCAAGTTCAACGTTCAACGTTCGCAAATATTCGAGCATCGCGCGCGTCGCATCAAATGCGGCGGCGCAGGGATTGGGCAGCGGTTGCGGTACGCCGAACACCGCCATGATGCCGTCGCCCATGAAACTGATGACGGTGCCGCCGTGATCATGAATGATCGGCACGATGCGCTCGAAGTAGCCGTTGAGAAACGCGATCGTCTGCTCGGGG
>JANNPG010000068.1:0-3073 GCA_031399805.1 Betaproteobacteria bacterium
CTGCGGGCAGTGCGCCGGCACGTGCCGGCACGCAGACCAGGATCACGACTCCGAGAGCGACGAGGAGCGCGCAGAGCAGGCGGACGGGAGCCTCCGGTCCGCTCTCGGAGGCCAGGAGGAGTGCGCCAGCGCCGAAGCGCCGTCGTGCCGCGCGATCCAGTCGAGCGCGGTCTTCATGCCGTCGAGCCCCAGCGCGTCGTTGCGGATGCGCTTTAAGCGCCCCTGCGCGTCGCCGACCCAGCGGCCGCAGTCGTAGCCGGGCGCCAGATAAGCGCGCGCGCCGAGACGCGTAACCTCCGCCAGCAGCGCGTCCTGAACGCGCAACTGGCTGCCGTACTCGACAAACGTCGTGACGCCGTTTCTCAGCAGCTCGGCAACGGTGAAGGTGGCGTTGAGCTTGAACGCCGCTTCGGAACCCGCGTCCCCGTGCTGCAGATAGCGCGGGTCGCCTTTGACGACCTTGCCTTCCTTGGGGACGCTGATCTCGAGGAAGGGCTGGCCGTAGTACATGGGCCGGCCCGTATCGGTGATGAGCCGGTGTGAGGCGCGGTGGCCGGAATGCACGTGGCTGTCGATGAAGCCCGGTGCAACGAGCTTGTCCTTGGCGGCGATCGTCTGGTCGACGTGGCCCTCGAAAGCTTTGCCCACGTGGAGGATAGTGTTCCCCTCGTAGACAACGACGCCATCGCGGATGAGCTGGTGCTGGCCGCGCGCATGGCCGACGATCCAGGTCGCCTCGATCTTGGTGCGCATATCTTGACCTCTTTAACAAACCAGGGAAACTCTGATTAAGTCCTCAGCCGTTCGCCCTGATGTATAGAAGGGTGAACGGTTTTGCGCGGTAGACACGGTACTCGTGCCCTTCGATACCTCAGGACATGCTTCTATACATCAGCACGAACGGACTTAATCAGAGCCTTCCTAGAGCTTGACGCCCGCGGCGGCAAGTATGCCGCGCACGCGCGCACGCTGCGCCTCGGAGATGACGAGCCGCTCGGCGAAGTCCTTGCCGCTCGGCCGCGTCGCGTCGATACCCATCTTGGTGACGGTGAAGGTCTCCGGATCGGAGGTCGGGTCCAGGATCGCACCCTTGCAGCCCGGAATGAACACGATATCCTTTTCGGCGTGGACGCGGGTCGCTACCGCCCACATCACATCGTTCATGTCGAAGATATCGACGTCCTCGTCGACGACGATCACGTACTTGGTGTAGAACTCGGTGCCGAGCGCGGCCAAGATCGCCTGCTGCGGCTCGCCCTGCGCCGTTTTCTTCATTTTGACGATGGCCATGAACGCACCGCAGGTCCGGTGCGGCACGTGCACGGCAATGACGTTGGGCAAATTGCGGCGCAGCGTGTTCAGTATCTCGCCCTCGCGCGTAACGCAGGAAACGAGGATGTGATCCTGTGACATGCCCGAGACGATCGAGTGGAACATGGCATCCCGGCGCATGCGTATGCGATGGGCGACGAAGACGTTCTGCGTGCTGCGGTAAGACGCGTAGCCGGTGAATTCGCTGAAAGGGCCTTCGGGCTCCCTGACGTGGGCCAGAATCTCGCCCTCGATAATGATTTCGGCGCCGGCCGGCACCTCGATGTCCGCAACACCGCACTTCGCGAGCCGGTACGGTTCGCCGAAGAGACCGCCGATGATCTCGAACTTGCGCACGTGTGGCGGATAGGCGTAGACCATCGAACCCATGTAATGGAGCGGATGGATGCCGAGCGTGATCGCGGCGGGAAGCGCGTGTCCGCGCTCCTCGGCGCGGCGGTGAAATTCGTGCATGCGCCGGCGTGAGTGCAGCGAGACGCCCAGGCGGTTCTTGCCTTTGACCATCAGCCGATGAAAGCCGGTGGTATCGACACCGGTGTGCGGATCGCGCGCCGCGATCTGGCCCGCCGTGATGTAGGGCGCGGCATCGACCGTGAAATGCAGCGGGATCGGCAGCTTGGTCAGATCCACCTGGTCGCCCTCGATCACCACTTCCTGCCAGGGCGCGTCTTTCACCAGCTCGCAAGCAATGTAATTTTGACAGCGCTCGCGAAAGGCGCTCGGCAGGTTCGCGGGCTCCACGCCGAGACAGGCAGCAAGCAGCTTGCGGTTACCGGCGATGTTCGTGACCACCGGCATGGTGTGTCCCTCGACGTTTTCAAAGACGACCACGGGACTCCTGCCGGCGCGCTCGAGTTCGAACACGAGCGAGGTGATGTCGAAATGGGTGCGCACGGGTTCGCGGATGCGCAGCAGTTCGTCGGGGAAGTCGCGTTCCACCATGCTGAGAAAACTACGCAGGCTTTGGCTCGCGGTTTCGTCGGCGCTATTCCCCACGCTCTTCCCCTCGATTCGAGTATTTCTTATGTGTCTGACAATAGTATGACATAGGGTGCTTGTAATATGGCGCGCGCCGTGCGGGGCCGGATGGGAATGATCTCACGTTTGCCCGGTCCTCGCGGTCCTGGAGGTTCCGGGCGAAAGCGTCGGTCATGCGAACCTGCCGCCGAAGCTTCGCGAGCAGTTGCGGGCAAGCCGCTTCGAGATGTTTGAGATTCTCACTGTGCGTCACGCACCGGGCCGGCGCCCTGAAGATCATCGCCGCCATCGAAGAGCCTGCCGTGATTGCCCGGATACTCACACATCTGGGTTTGCCTGCGCGCGCGCCACCGCGCTCACCGGCGCGGCCGCTGGCGCTGTTCCAGGCGGCCTGATCCGCAAGACAAGAACGGTTCTGCAATGGGCCTGACCATCCCGCTCGGCCCGTGCTCGCGCGAAGCGGTCAAACTGCGTCGGCGTGAACCTGCTCGGGCCGATGAAGGGTTCGAATGGTCATCGCGAGTGGGGAATTTTCACCAAAGACTCGTGCGTTTGACTACCCGCTGGTGAGGGGATAGAGTTCCGTGAAGGAGCACGACGCGCGCGTCGTGGTCCGGGGCCTGCGCGCGGCGTCGGATTTCGAATACGAGTTCCAGCTCGCCGGCATGAACCGCGGCCTGTATCCGGATGTCGAAACGCTGTTTCTCACGCCGGGCGAGCAGTACATGTTCGTTTCGGCCACGATCGTGCGCGAGATCTCGAC
>JANNPG010000070.1:0-1699 GCA_031399805.1 Betaproteobacteria bacterium
TGATTTGGGTAATGACAGCGGTTCGAGGTTGGCAATGGAGTACGCATTGAACTATTCCATTTCGCGAGCTGTTATATATGATCCTGAATCAGACTCGGAGAATCCAAAATATGATTTGAATAGGCAGTTGATAGGAGAGCAACGCGAGATCATAGTCATTAATAGGGAGAACATAGAATCAGCTGTCATAGGAATCGTGTCCAACCATCATGACTTGCAAAGAAAACCTTTAGGTCAGCCGGATTTATTTGGTTGAGCATGCATAACCCAAACGGTAACTTCGATTTCTCTGCTATGCCGCTAATTCTGGGCAGGGCTTAAGTAGCAGGAGCGCCGTAACCACCGCCCCCAGGCGTTTCAATCACGAACACGTCTCCCGGCTGCATCGCGACGGTGTCGCAGCCGCCGACTTCCACGACGGTGCCGTCCGCTCGAATGACGCTGTTACGCCCGACCGCGCCGGGTGCCCCGCCCGCCATGCCGTAAGGCGGCACGCGCCGGTGCCCGACAGCACCGAGGCGCTCATGGCTTCCAGGAATCGGATGCGGCGCACTGCGCCGTCGCCTCCGCGCCAGCGACCGGTGCCACCGCTGCCGCGCCGGATCGAAAATTCCTCCAGCAGCACCGGGAAACGCCATTCGAGTAGAAAACAATGGGGTCATAGAAAACAATGGGGTCAGGCTTGGTAGAAAACAATGGGGTCAGGCTTGGCTAATTGCATAAAGATGTTTGTTGAGAGCTTTGGCGAAAGCAGCGGACTTTCGCGAACGTTCCTCAAGGCGGGAAAGGGCATGACTGAGAGTGGAGATATCGCGTCCGAACGTTTGAGCGAGAGAAGTAAGTGTAGAGGCTTTGGTCTTGAGCGCAAGCCAGGCCGCGAGCGCACGCGCTTCGGCGGGCAGGCGCGACCGGCCATCGGCAAGCAACTGCTTCTCGCTCACGTCGTAGTTGCGGCACACGTACGCGACGATTTTCGTCAGCGGGGGCGCGCGATGGCGGGTGGATTTGATTTTCAGAATCGTTTTGACGAAATCCTCCTCGCCAACGACCCGGGAGTCGGCTCGCCCGCCGTAGAAAGTCTCGTTGTGCCCTTCAGCCTTACCGTCGTTAATGAAGCGAATGTAACGGGAGCGGGCAGTGTAGATCCGCGAGCCGAACTGTCCCAACACCCAATCGGTGGTCAGCCAGGAAAGCGTCTCGTCTCCGAGATAGGCCCGGTGACTGCTGTAGGGGTAAGCGGAGGGCTGTCTGACCATGCGTGCGCGCACCGGGTTGAGATGAATGTAGCGGACCAGGGCGAGTCCGTATCGATCCCGATCGACGAGGAAGGCCTTGAAACGGCCCTCGAACAAGTGGCCCGCGCGTTTGCGCCGCGCATTGATATGGCGCGTATAGCGGAAGGCGAGATTCTGCATGCCGGCGGACAGGGATTGCTCGCCCGGTTGGAGTGCGAGGTGCACATGATTGGTCATCAGGCAGAAGGCATGAACACGGTAGCCGAAGCGACTGACGCCATCCTCGATCAATTCATAGAACCGTGTGCGGTCTTCGGCGGTGAAGAAAACGTCTTGACGGGCGTTACCTCGCAGGATGACGTGGTAGAGACCACCGGGCACGTGCAGGCGGGGTTTGCGAGCCATGCGACGATGATAAGCGAATGGAGGGCGTTATGCAATTAGCCAAGCCTGACCCCATTATC
>JANNPG010000137.1:0-13805 GCA_031399805.1 Betaproteobacteria bacterium
GCACAACCGGCGGCTGCAGTGCGGTCTGGTGGTCGAAGAAAAGTATCAGCGCGTCGCCAATTACGTGAACAACATGAACAAGGAAATCGACATGATCGCGCACTCGTGCGGCTGCCGTCATGCGCGCGGATTCAAGCGCGAGCACGTGCGCATCGTGCAATCGGCGAACCAGAGCACCGCGCTTAATATGCTGTATCCGTATCCGACACCCGGGGCGTGCGCCCGGTGATAAAGTCTGATCTGGCGCCAACCGCGATCACCGTTTAGCCCGGCGGGTTACGCACGGGCTGTTGCTGCTGCGCGGTGCCGACCCGCGTATAATTATTTACAACTAGAAGATGTCAATTAACCGGAAGGAGATCAACATGTCACGCAAACCAGACCTCTTGGCGCAGCAGCCGTCGAGATCCAAACTTACGCGGCGTGATTTTCTGACGCGTTATGCCGGTGCAGGGGCGCTGGCCGTCGCAGGCGGCGCGGCGCTGCCACGGGAATTGTGGGCACAAGCGGGGGCACCCGCCGCAGTTGATCCAGCCGGCACCGTCGCTAATTCGGCAGTAATGGCCGCGAAAGTCCCTGACATGAAGCTGCACTCGGAGCGCCCATTGACCGCGAGCGTGCCAGCTGAGCTGCATAATTTCGACGTGACGCCGAGCGACCGCATGTTCGTGCGCAACAACCTGCTGACGCCGGATCTCGATGCGGGCAAGCTGCGTCTGACGGTCAAGGGGCTGGTCGACCGGGAACTCACGTTTACGCTCGACGAATTGCGGAAGTCTTTCCAGGTTGTCACCACGCAGGCGATGGTTGAGTGCGCGGGTTCAGGCCGTATGGCATTCACGCCGCGGCCCAGCGGCACGCCGTGGCTGGTGACCGGCGGCATGGGTTGTCCGAAATGGAGCGGCGTGCGGCTGCGCGACGTGCTGCGCGCGGCAGGCGTCAAATCTAACGCGGTCCACGTCTCGGGGCAGGGCGGCGATTTCGGCGTGATTCCCACTGCGGCGCCCGTCATACGCTCCATTCCACTTTCGAAAGCCATGGAAGAACATACGCTGATCGTGTTCGGCATGAACGGCGAGCCATTGCCGAAAGTGCACGGTTATCCGTTGCGTCTGATAGTGCCGGGCTGGGTCGGATCGGCATCGACCAAGTGGCTGCATACGCTCACCGTACTCGACGCGCCATTCAAGGGCACCTACATGGAAAGCAGCTATCGTATTCCCAAGTACGCGGTGCAACCGGGCGCGAAAATGCCGCCCGACGCGGTCATCACCGAAGCCTGGCCGGTCAAGTCCATGATCACGTATCCGGCGCCTGATGCAGTCTTCAAGCTGGGCAGGCCTATGCTGGTTCAGGGGCGTGCGTGGGTCGGCGAAGGCGCGATTGATAAAGTGGAGCTGTCGTTCAATGAAGGTGTGAACTGGCAGCGCGCGATGATCAATTCCGGCGGCGACAAGTACGCGTGGCGGATTTTCAGTGTCGAGTACGTGCCAAAGTCACCGGGCTACACTACAGTGCTCGCGCGCGCGACCGATGACAGGGGCGGCGTGCAGCCCATCGTGTCGGAGTGGAATCCGCTGGGTTACTTCTGGAATGGTTTGCATCGCGTGGGATTTATGGTGGAGGCGTAATGCAGGTGGGCAGTTCGCGCAAGGCCGCGGCCATCGCCGCGTCCTTGCTGTTGCTGGCAAGCGGTGCTGCAATCGCGCCGCTGGCGGCCCAGGAATCCGTTGCGGCGCAGCGAACGCTGACGCCCGGCAAGGGCGCTGACCTGACTATGGCCAGATGCTCGATCTGCCACGACATTACCCACGTGACGCGCACACGCTTGTCGCGCGGAGAATGGGAATACAACGTCAAGAACATGATAGAGCGCGGCATGCCGATCGCGCCGGGCGAGATACCGGTCGTGGTCGATTACCTCGCAGCCTACTATAACCGCGACACCGCTGCGCCACCGCCCGACCCGGCCGCCGGGGCGGTCGTTGCCGGAGAAGACCCGGTGCAACGCCTGCTGCTCAACCACGCCTGCACGGCCTGTCACGCTACCGAGCAGAAAATCGTCGGCCCTTCTTTCACGGAGGTGGCGACGCGTTATGCCGGGGACGGCGCGGCCGCCGCCAAGCTCGCGGCCAAGATCAAGAGCGGTGGAGCGGGGACGTGGGGAGCGGTGCCTATGCCGCCCAACCCGGGCTTGAGCGATGCCGAGTTGCAGCAAATGGTGGGGTGGATACTGAGCCGGAAATAGACCTGCATTTGCGAGCGGGTCTCGCTGCGGACGGTCGCGTTATTCGAGGTGATGCGCCAATTCGGTCAATCGGCCGAGCACGGCATCGGGTGCCGCACTCAACCGGTCGGGCTGGGCCCCGGCACGGTTGATCCAGAACACACGAAAGCCGAAATTGCTGGCGCCCGCCGCGTCCCAGTAATTCGACGACACAAAGGCGATTTCGGATGCTGCGACACCGAGCTTGGCGGGCGCGAGCTGGTAGACGCGCGGATCGGGTTTGAATATTTTTAATTCGTCCACGCTGATGACCGCCGTGAAGGTTTTGTCGAGTCCGGCGTTTTTCACGACCGGCCCGAGCATGGCGGGCGAACCGTTTGAAAGTATCGCCAGCTTGAGCCCGGATAACGCGGCGAGCGCGGTGCGCGCGTCCGGGTAAAGCGCGAGATTGTTGTATGCTGCCATCAGTTGCGCTGACTTGGCGGTATCCAGCGGCAACTGCAATCCATGGCATGCATATTCAAGCGCATCCCGCGTCACCGCGGTGAAATCCGCATAACGACCCATCAGGCTGCGCAGCCACGTGTATTCGAGCTGCTTGGCACGCCATAACTGCGACAACGCGCTACCTTTGCCGGGGAACAATTGCTCGCCCAGCGCGATCACCGAGTGAACATCGAACAGGGTTCCATAGGCGTCGAATACCAGGGCTTTGATTGCTGTGGGCACGGCTATACTCCTCGGGTTGGCATTAACGGGCGCTCAGGGCGGTTGAATTCCGGCGGAGCCCCCCCATTTCAGTAGTAATTATTGCCATTCTGCACAGGAATTGCCATGCGTTTCGATAAATTCACGACCAAGTTTCAGCAGGCGTTCGCGGACGCCCAAAGCCTCGCGATCGGGCGCGACAATCCCTATATCGAACCGCACCACCTGCTGCTCGCGCTGATCCAGCAGGAAGACTCTAGCACGGCATCGCTGCTGGCGCGGGCCGGCGCCAATGTGCCGGCGCTCAAGACCGCATTGACGGCCGCCATCGGGCGCTTGCCGAAGGTGGAAGGTCAGGGCGGCGAAGTCAATGTTTCGCGCGAGCTATCGAACCTGCTGAACATCACGGACAAGGAGGCGCAGAAACAGGGCGACCAGTTTGTCGCCTCCGAGATGTTTCTGCTTGCACTGACCCAGGACAAGGGCGACACCGGGCGCCTGCTCAAGCAGCATGGTGGCGCGCGTACCGCACTCGAACAAGCGATCAAGACGGTGCGTGGCGGGGAAAATGTCGGCAGCGCCGAAGCTGAAGGCACGCGTGAGGCGCTCAAAAAATACACCGTCGATATCACGGAACTGGCGCGCGCGGGCAAGCTCGATCCCGTTATCGGGCGTGACGACGAAATCCGGCGCGTGATCCAGATCCTGCAGCGCCGCACCAAGAACAACCCGGTGCTTATCGGCGAGCCCGGGGTTGGCAAGACGGCGATCGTGGAAGGGCTCGCCCAGCGCATCGTCAACGACGAAGTACCGGAAACGCTCAAAGGCAAGCGCGTGCTGTCGCTCGACATGGCGATGCTGCTGGCGGGCGCCAAGTATCGCGGCGAGTTCGAAGAGCGCCTGAAGTCCGTGTTGAAGGAAATCGCGCAGGACGCCGGCCGCACCATCGTCTTTATCGACGAACTGCATACCATGGTCGGCGCCGGCAAGGCCGAGGGAGCGATCGACGCCGGCAACATGTTAAAGCCCGCTCTCGCGCGCGGCGAACTGCATTGCGTCGGCGCAACCACCCTCGATGAATACCGCAAATACGTCGAAAAAGACGCAGCACTCGAGCGCCGTTTCCAGAAAGTGATGGTCGACGAGCCCTCGGTCGAGAGCACCATCGCGATTTTGCGCGGCCTGCAGGAGAAATACGAAGTGCATCACGGTGTCGACATTACCGATCCGGCGATCGTGGCCGCCGCTGAATTGTCGCACCGCTACATTTCCGATCGTTTCCTGCCCGACAAGGCGATCGATTTGATCGACGAGGCGGCTTCGCGCATCAAGATGGAAATCGATTCCAAGCCCGAGTCGATGGACAAGCTCGACCGGCGCCTGATCCAGCTGAAGATCGAGCGCGAGGCGGTGAAGAAGGAAAAAGACGAGGCTTCGCAAAAGCGTTTGGGAGCGCTTGAAGACGAGATCAAGCGGCTCAGTCGCGAGTATTCCGACCTCGAGGACATCTGGAAGGCCGAAAAGGCGCAGGTGCAGGGCACGCAGCACGTCAAGGAAGATCTCGAACGGCTCAAGCTCGAGATGGACGCGGCCAAGCGCAAGGGTGACTGGCAGGAAGTGTCTGAAATCCAGTATGGGCGCATTCCGCAGCTCGAAGCTCAATTGAAACAGGCCGACAAGATTACCGGCAAGGAGCAGAAGCCGCGTTTATTGCGCACCCAGGTCGGCGTCGAGGAAATCGCCGAGGTGGTGTCGCGCGCGACCGGTATTCCGGTAGCAAAAATGATGCAGGGTGAGCGCGAAAAATTATTGCTGATGGAAGATCGTCTGCACCAGCGCGTCGTGGGACAGGACGAGGCCGCGCGCCTGGTGTCCGACGCGATACGTCGTTCGCGCGCGGGTCTGTCCGACCCCAACAAACCGTATGGTTCGTTCCTGTTTCTGGGGCCGACCGGCGTGGGCAAAACCGAGCTCTGTAAAGCACTTGCAGAATTTCTGTTTGATTCGGAAGAACGCCTGATCCGCATCGACATGTCGGAGTTCATGGAAAAGCATTCGGTCGCGCGCCTGATCGGTGCGCCGCCCGGCTACGTGGGCTATGAGGAAGGCGGGTATCTGACGGAAGCAGTACGCAGGAAACCTTATGCAGTGATTCTGCTTGACGAAGTCGAAAAGGCTCATCCGGACGTGTTCAACGTTCTGCTGCAGGTGCTGGACGATGGCCGCATGACCGATGGCCAGGGACGCACCGTGGACTTCAAGAACACCGTGATCGTGATGACATCCAATCTCGGCTCGCAGATGATCCAGCAAATGGCGGGTGACGACTATCAGGTGATCAAGCTCGCGGTACTGGGCGAAGTCAGGGCGCAGTTCCGCCCCGAATTCGTCAATCGCATTGACGAAATCGTGGTGTTCCACGCGCTCGACGAGAAACATATCAGGTCGATAGCGAAACTGCAGTTGGGGTTGCTCGAGAAACGGCTGGCCAAGATGGACATTAAGCTGGAGGTTACTGACGCCGCGCTGAAACAGCTTGCGGAAATGGGATTCGACCCGCTGTACGGTGCGCGGCCCTTGAAACGCGCCATCCAGACCGCGCTCGAGAACCCGTTGGCCAAGCAGATACTCGAGGGCCGTTTCGCCGCGCAGGACACGATCAAGGTAGATGTCGTCAAAGGAGCAATCCGGTTCAGCCAGGGCGCACAGAGATCTGAAGTCGCGGGCGTCTGAGGATATTGCGCGCGCGACGTGTCGCCGGGCATCTGCGCGCTCGCGCGCGATGCGGGAATGCCGGACCGCGTGTTAAATTCGTGACTTTTTACGCAAGTCAGGTTGGCACGTTACGCCCCGTGCTCGACAGTTGGAATGGTTCTTGCGTATAGTCCGCTATATTTTTAACGATCAATTGTTGCTGACAGTGCGTTTCTTGCCGGACGCTGTCACCGACGCTAATACGGGTAACGGCGGGACAAGCTCAGTGAAAAAACGCGGCAAACCAGAATCGCCCGAATGCATGCTCGCGGCGCTCGAAAAGCGCGAGCGTGAGATCGAACTATCGCGTCAGGCGTTGCGCGAGAAAGAGCGCATGCTGACGACGTTGATGAGCAACCTCGATGGCATGGTCTACCGTTGCCGCAATGATGCGAACTGGACCATGGAATTCGTCAGCGACGGTTGTTGCCACCTGACCGGATACAATCCCGAGGAACTGCTCGATAACAGCCAGGTTTCCTACGAAGAGATCGAGCATCCCGATGACCGCGCGCGCGTGCGTGACGAAATCTGCTCCGCATTGACCGCGAATCGCCGGTTTTTCGTCGAGTACCGGATACAGTGCAAAGGCGGCGAGGTCAAATGGGTATGGGCGCGCGGTGTGGGTATTCGTGACGCCGATGGAAAGGTCGTCACGCTCGAGGGATTTATCGAGAACGTCACGGAGCGCAAGCTGTCCACGCAGGCGCTGCAACAGGCCGAGCGCAGTTTCCGCAGCATCTTTGAGAATGCGACGGAGGGAATTTTTCAGACCTCGCCGGAAGGCCGCTTTCTGAACGTCAATCCCGCGCTTGCCACCATTTACGGCTTTGCCAGCCCGGCTGACCTGATAACCAGCATCGGCGATATCCAGCACCAGGTCTACGCCGAACCGGCACGGCGTGATGAGTTCATGCGCCTGATGCAGGAGCAGGGGGTGGTGACCAATTTCATCTCGGAAATCAGGCGCAAGAGCGGCGACCATATCTGGATTTCGGAGAATGCGCGGACGGTGTTTGACGAGGCGGGCAATCTATTGTTTTACGAAGGCACGGTTGAGAACGTCACCGAAAGCAAGCTCAACCAGGAGAAGCTTGAGCACCTGGCCAATCACGATCCGGTAACCAGTCTGCCCAACCGGCTGCTGATGAACGACCGTCTGCGTCAGATGATGCTCAACGCGCAGCGTAACCACAGCATCGTCGCGGTCGCGCTGGTCGATCTGGACCACTTCAAGCTGATCAACGATACCTTCGGCCACAATCGCGGTGATCAATTGTTGCAAACGATGGCGCATCGCATGCTGGCGTGCGTGCGCGAAAGCGATACGGTGGTACGCCTCGGCGGCGACGAGTTCGTGTTGCTGCTGTCGGGAATCGGCAGGGGCGAGGCGATTTCTCAGGCCACGCAGCGCGTGCTGCATGCGATCGCGAGTCCGTCGCGGATAGAGGGGCGCGAACTGAGCGTGTCGTGCAGCATGGGGGTGAGCATTTTCCCGCGCGACGGACGCGACGTGCAAACACTGCTCAGGAACGCGGACACGGCGATGTACAAGGCGAAAGAATTCGGGCGCAATAACTTCCAGTTTTATTCGCCGGAGATGAACGCGGTAATCGCCGAGCGGCTGGAAATGCAATCCGTTCTGCGCAACGCGGTCGAAAACAAGCAATTCGCGCTGCTCTACCAGCCCAAAGTGGACCTGGTTTCAGGGCGAATTTCGGGCATGGAAGCGCTATTGCGCATCAAGGACGACAGCGGCGCCTTAGTGTTGCCGCACAACTTTATCCGTCAGGCCGAGGAGAGCGGGCTGATCGTGCCGATCGGCGAATGGGTCATGCACGAGGCCTGTGCGTTCAACAAGTCACTGCAGGAACGGGGGCTGCCGGTAATGCGCGTTGCCATCAACCTGTCGGCGCGGCAATTGACGCGCTACGATTTGGTGCGCGCGGTGGAGCAGGCGTTGGGCGACACGGGGTTGTCCGCGGAGTGCATGGAATTGGAGCTGACCGAGAGCATGGTGATGCACGATCCGGAGGGCGTAATTGCGACGCTCGGACAACTCCGGGCGCTCGGCGTGGAGTTGAGCATCGACGATTTCGGCACCGGCTATTCGAGTCTGAGTTACCTCAAACGCTTTCCGGTCACCAATCTCAAGATCGACCAGTCTTTCGTGCGCGAGTTGGGTCAGGACGATAACGCGGCAGCCATAGTCAGGGCCATTATTTCTCTCGGCCACAGCCTCGACATGAAAGTCGTCGCCGAGGGTGTGGAAACAGAAAGGCAGATGTCTTTCCTGCTGGGAAATCGCTGCGACGCGATGCAGGGCTACCTGTTCAGCCGCCCGCTCGCGGCCGAAGAGTTTGTGACTCTCGTGGAGCGCGAAAGTCGCAGCACTGACAAGTTCTCCTTGTTGCGCCAGTTGTGTTCAAAGTTAAGCGACGAGTCGGCGCAGCGGCTGGCCGTGGATGTGACGAATTTCTAGGCGTTTTCCGTCGGGTGTTAGCGGGGCGCTATAATCCTGTTCCAGATAGTTTCGGTTCTCCCGCCACCACCCCGGGGAAACAATGCTTTTCAATTTTTGCAGATGTCACTTGATGTCCGCTGCTGCTGCCGTGATACTTGTTCAGCCGGTTTGCGCGCAAAATTATCCCAACCGCCCGCTTCGTCTGGTGGTGCCGTTTTCGCCGGGCGGCGCGGCCGACGTGCCCGGCCGCATACTGACGCAGAAAATGTCCGAAGCGCTGGGACAGCAGGTCGTGGTGGATAACCGGCCGGGAGCGGGCTCGACCATCGGCGCGGAGCAGGTTGCGAAAGCACTTCCCGACGGCTACACGTTATTGATGATCAGCAATACGCATTTCGTCAGTGCGGCGCTCTACAAAAAACTCGCTTACGACTCGCTCGACGATTTCGCGCCGGTGACGCAGGTGACCAGCGCGCCCAACATCATCGTGGTTCATCCTTCGCTGCCGGCCAGGACAGTCAGGGAACTGATTGCACTGGCGAAGGCCAACCCGGGGAGGATCGATTACGCGTCCTCGGGCAACGGCAGCACGCAGCACCTGACGGGCGCCTTGTTTACGAAAATGGCGGGCATCGAGATGACGCATATTCCGTACCGCGGCAGCGGTCCGGTGACCGCCGATCTGCTGAGCGGGCAGGTGACCGTGGGTTTTCCGGGTATTGCGGGCATGCTGCCGCACATCAAGGCCGGCAAACTGCGCGCACTTGCGGTAACCAGCGCCAGACGGTCACCCGAGTTGCCGCTGGTGCCAACCGTGGCCGAAGCCGGTGTCAAAGGGTATGACGTGACCGCGTGGTTTGGCGTGGCGGGCCCCAAGGGGATGCCGCGTGATATCGTACTCAAGCTGCATGCGGAGTTGCTGCGGATTCTGAAAAATCCCGATGTCCAGAAACTGCTGCTCAACGCGGGACAGGAAGTGGCGTGGCAGGAGACGCCCGAGCTATTTGGCGAAATGCTTAAGCTCGAAGCCGCAAAGTGGGCACGCATGGTGCAGGAATCAGGCGCGCAGGTAAATTAAGAAGAAAAACGGACAGGGAGAAAGCGATGGTAGCTATGCACCGCATGTGCCTGGGATTAATCATGATCGCCGGCTGCGGCCTTGCCGTGCCGCTGTATGCGCAGAATTATCCGGTACGGCCGATACGTCTCATCATTCCATTTTCGCCGGGCGGTGCGACCGATGTGCCAGGCCGCATTCTCGCGCAGAAACTGTCCGAAGTTCTGGGGCAGCAAGTGGTGGTCGACAATCGTCCCGGCGCGGGTAGTACCATAGGCACGGACGTTGCGGCCAAGTCCGCGCCGGATGGTTACACGCTGCTGCTTACGGCGACGCCGTTTGTGATCGGCGCCGGCCTCTACAAGAATCTGCCTTATGACCCGCTTAAAGACTTCGCGCCGGTGATGCAGATCGGCAGCGCGCCGAATGTTCTGGTGATGCATCCTTCGCTGCCGGCGCGGTCGGTCAAGGAACTGATCGCGCTGGCGAAGGCGCAGCCGGGCAAGATCGATTTCGCTTCATCCGGCAACGGCAGCGCGCAGCACCTTTTCGGCGTGCTGTTCATGTCGCTCGCGAAGGTCGATTTGACCCACATCCCGTACAAAGGCAGCGCACCGGCGACGACCGATCTGATCAGTGGGCAGGTATCGGTCGGCTTTCCCGGCATTGCAATCGCTCTGCCGCATACCAAAGCAGGGCGCTTGCGTTCGCTGGCCGTGACCAGCGCGCAACGTTCGCCGCAAATGCCCGAACTGCCGAGCATCGCCGAAGCCGGGGTGACCGGCTACGAGGCGACGCTGTGGCTGGGTCTGGCGGCGCCGCAGGGAACGCCCAAAACGATCATCGGCACGCTGAATGCGGAAATCACCAAGGTATTGCGGTTACCCGAGCTCAAAGGCGGCTTTCAGGCGGTCGGCACGGATGTCGTTGCAACCACGCCCGAAGCATTTGGCGCTCTTATCCGCTCCGAATACGCCAAGTGGGTGAGGGTTGTGCGCGAGTCCGGCGCGCAGGTGAATTAGCGCGCAGCCGCCGGCAGCCCCTACCGGCATAAGTTGGCGGCGTTAGAAAGTACGAAACCTGACATCGTCGTCGCGCTCGATCTGCGTGACGAGATTCACTTCCCAGGCCAGGTAGTCCTTCATCGCCTCTTCGACATTGGCGGTGCGGTCGTAAGGCCGGTACCAGACATCGTCGGTCGTGTCGGCGAGATGGGTCAGGCCTTGTTCAAGTGGCAGGCCCGCATCGCGCCACGCATCGGTGCCACCCTGCAGTACTTTGACCGGGGTTTGCGTGAACCGCGCGGCTTCCGCCGCGGCGAGCCGCGCGATGACGCCGTCCGGCGATGTCAATACCAACGACTTCGTCGCCGGAAGTTTTAAAAGATTGGCTTCGAGATTGGCGCGAATTGAAAGCCACGCGCCGGGAATGTGGCCGTCGCGGTAGCGCAGACTGGTTTCGAAATCCATCACGACCGCGTTGCCCGCGCCGAGCTCGCGGGCGAGCGCGTGAACCCCGATCGATTTGCAGGTGACGCGGGCGAGTCCGAGCACGTCGGCCGGCGCGGGGCCTTTGTATAATGGACCCGATTTGAGCGCATCGTTGACCACGAATACGTCGCGCCATCCCATCTGGATCAGCCACGATGCGGTCATAGTCGCGCGCACGCCGTAGTCATCGATCAAGACGATGCGCGCGTTGCGGGTAGCCGCGAACGCGTCGGTGGCCTGTACCAGTTGTCCGCCCGGTGCATTCACGGTGCTGTGCAGGTGCCCGGCGGCATATTCCTCGGGGCTGCGCACGTCAAAGAGGTAGAGCGTGCGGCGATCCATTTCCTGCGCGAACTTCGCCACCGTGGCGACGTCGATATAGCGCACGCCAAACCGCTCTGCAACGCGTGCCGCCGCTTGTTGCGCTTTCGCGACCCCCGCTTTCGATGGCCGCGGCGCATGCCGATTCTGCTGGCGCGCGAGCTCAAATCCGGCGAGGTGCCAGCCCATCGTGCCGTCCTTGAGCGCCACCACGCGGTTGGGAATGCCGGCATTGATCAGCGATTGCGCGCCGATGATGCTGCGCGTGCGGCCCGCGCAGTTGACGACGACCAGTGTCTGCGGCGATTGCACAAGGTCGTGCACGCGATAAACGAGTTCGGCGCCCGGGCAGTCGATGCCGCCGGGAATGCTCATTTTGGTGTACTCGGCCAGCGGGCGGCTGTCGAGGATAATCACGTCCTCGCCGGCGTCGAGTTTTGCCTTGATTTCCTGCGCCGGCATGCGCGGGGTGTTTTCCACGTGCTCGACAAATTCGCCGAATGCCTTGCTCGGCACGTTCATGCCGCTGTAGACTTCGTATCCCTCTCCTGCCCATGCGGCGACACCGCCGGCCAGCACCATCAGTTGTGAATAACCATGCTGAGCAAGCAGGGCGGCGGCGCGTTGCGCGAGTCCTTCATTGCCATCGCAGATCACGACGCGCGTGGCGCGCCGCGGCACCAATAACGGCAAGCGTATCTCCAGGCGCGAGAGCGGCGCCGACGCGGCAAGCAGCAGATGACGCTTGGCAAATACGCCTTCTTCGCGCACGTCGAGCACGGCAATTTCATCACCATCGTGCAGCAGGGATTTGAGTTCGCGTGCGGTGATCGATGTGACCGGAAGATGGCGCTTGCGGTCGCGTGCGGGGCCCATTGCGTTCTCCAGGGCTACGACGGGTTCAGCGGCTCGCAAGAGTTTGCACCCACGACCGGATCACGACTTCTTGGCGGACGATCCCCCGAGCAGCGCCGCCGTCGGCCGCCGTGGCTTGGCGTGTGTATGGGCGCGGCTCGGCACGGTCGCGGCGGAATCTGCGGACTGCTTGGACTCGTAGGGCTTGCTGAAATCAAAACTGCCCGGCAGGGGCGCTGCCGCCGGCTTGAAATGTGGTTTGGAATGCGGTTTGCCGTGCGGCTGCTTGTGACTGGAAGCGTGGCGCGGCGCCGCGTGGCGTCCCTCGCTTGCGCCGGATTTCCGGCGGCGCGCAAATTCAGGCAATGGCAATCGTTCGAGCTTGCTTTTTAATTCGCGCTCGATGTCGTCAAGCATGCGGTGCTCGTCCGCGCACACCAGCGATATCGCCTCGCCCGTACTGCCTGCGCGTCCGGTACGGCCGATGCGGTGGATGTAATCTTCGGCCGCGTACGGCAATTCATAATTGATCACAAATGGCAGCAATTCGATGTCGAGCCCGCGCGCGGCAATATCGGTTGCGACCAGTATGTTAACCGTGCCCTGCTTGAAATCTTCCAGCGCCTGGGTGCGTTCGCCCTGGGTGCGATCGCTGTGTATCGCCGTGGCGGCAACGCCGTCGCGCACCAGTTCGCGCATCAGCCGGTTGGCATCGCGCTTGGTGCGCACAAATACCAGTGCCTGGCGCATATCGCGGCTCTTGATTAAGTGGGTGAGGAGCGCGCCCTTGCGCTCAGCCTCAACTTCATACATCTGATGCGTCACGAGATCAGTCGGCGCATTGCGGCGCGCAACTTCAACCGATACCGGGGAGCGCAATATCTGGTTCGCGAGTCGCTTGATCTCGTCCGAAAACGTTGCGGAAAACATCAGGTTCTGGCGTTGCTTCGGCAGCAGCGCGATGATGCGCTTGATGTCCGGCAGGAAGCCCATGTCGAGCATGCGGTCGGCTTCATCGAGTACGAGAATCTCGACGCGCGTCAAATTGACGGTTTTCTGCTGCACGTGATCGAGCAGGCGGCCCGGCGTGGCGACCAGAATTTCTACGCCTTCGCGCAGCGCCTTGATCTGCGGATTGATATCGATTCCGCCATAAACCACGGCCGAGCGCAGCGCCAGGTACTTGCCATAGGTGCGCACGCTTTCTTCGACCTGCGCCGCGAGTTCGCGCGTGGGCGTAAGTATCAGCGCGCGGATCGAATGTCTGGCGGGTGACGGGCTGGCATTCTGGTGTGGCGCCAGCATTTGCAGAATCGGCAGCGCGAATCCAGCGGTTTTTCCGGTGCCCGTTTGCGCACAGCCCATGATGTCCTGATGCGCAAGGACCGGCGGAATCGCTTTAAGCTGGATCGGAGACGGCTCGATATAGCCCTGGTCGGCGATCGCGCGCAACAACTCCGGCAATAAGCCGAGGGAATCAAACGACATCAGTTGGAACTCCTGGAATTCACCGGACACAGCGCGAAACAGATCAGAGGGTGCCGCCGGCAGCAGATGACGGACGCGGCTTCTAGGCTGGCAAAAACGCTGCGAAGGGGGTTACTAAGCACTTGTTTTACAATTATAACCTTCCATGCGTAAAATCGCCAGCCCAATCTGGGTTCGACCGTCGAACGGGGGCCTTGCGTGGCCGCCCGGCAACGCGGACTCCGGGGCGGGGTAGCCCCGGCAGAGGCTGGCAAATAACCACACGGGCAGCGTCAGCAATCCGGCGTCGATCTCGACGTCATCCGTGTAGCGACACTTCCCGGCGCCGAGCGGCTCGACGCGAATGCGGTGATCCCAGCGGCGGATGAGCGGATCGTACTCGCGCGTTTGCATCTCGAGAGCGTGCGGGTCGATGCGTTCCCAGTGGAGCGAGCGCGTTCC
>JANNPG010000140.1:0-2340 GCA_031399805.1 Betaproteobacteria bacterium
CCATCAAGAAACAGGAAGTCGAAGAAGGCAAGAAAACGATGGATCGGGTGCAGCAGAAAGTCGGCCAGGCGATGGAGCAGATGCAGCAGCGCGCGGACAAAGACGCGGAGAAGTAAAGCGAGAACATCCGCTTCGAGCCGCCGATAAACGCAGATACACGCGGATGAAAATCTAGAGCAGATGATTAATATAATTCGGGTTTTTGGACTTATTGGCGTTTATCTGTGGTGATTTCAACTGATCATTGCAACACTGAATTCAGCCGTTCAGCTGGAGTTTGAAAACCTAATGTTTTACGGGGCCGTGTATTCAATCGCAATGCGATCTTATTTAGATAAGCCTGTGAGTAACCGGAGAGCGGCGTCTTCTTCGGGAAGTATTGCCGCAGCAGGCCATTGGTGTTCTCGTTGCTGCCGCGTTGCCAAGGGCTCTGCGGATCGCAGAAATACACCTGCACATTGGTGGCCATGGTGAACTGCTTGTGGTTGGCCATTTCATGGCCGCGATCCCATGTCAACGAGCGGCGTAACTCGGGTGGCAATTTGCGCACGTGGTTGCTGAGCGCCGAAACCACGCTCGCGCTGTCCTTGCCGAGCACCTTGATGAGCATGACGAAGCGGGTATGGCGCTCGACCAGGGTGGCGATGTACGTGTTCTTGCCTCCGCATAGCAGATCGCCTTCCCAATGGCCCGGCACGGCGCGGTCCTCGGCCTCGGCCGGCCGCTCACGAATCGAGACGGCATCGACAATGCGCCCACGCAGTCCTGTCGAGTGCGGCACGCCATTGGGCCGGCGCAGCCGCCGCACCGTGCGCAGATGTGCGATCAGTTCCTTCTTCAGCGCACCGCGCGTCTGCACAAACAGTGTGCGATATATGGTTTCGTGCGACACGCGCATGCTTGGGTCCGTTGGGAATCGCTGCTTGAGCCAGCCTGCGATCTGCTCTGGCGACCACTGCGCAGAAAGCCTGCCAGCCACCATATATCGTAACTTGGAATTAGCGGCCAGACGACACTGTTTGGGCCGCCGCGCTCGCTCCCAGGCTGAAACATCGGCCTCGCTTGCCCGGTATGCGTTGCGCCCGCCGTTACGCGCGAGCTCGCGCGTGATAGTGCAGGTCGGCCGTCGCAGACGAGCGGCAATACACTGTGCCGAATGGCCGGCGGCGATGCCACGGGAAATCTCTTCGCGTTCCTCCATCCGCAGCGCCCGTGACGAGCGGCGGCGTGCCGCAGGCACCATACCTCCGGCGCACGCCAACACATGGTGCACGCGTGATCCGGGAACCTCCAGCGCCCGCGCAATATCGCTCACGCACTCACCCGCCTTCCAACGCGTCCATAACTCGGCCTTTTGCTCATGAGACAACCCAACTCTTCCTCTCTTTGCCATGCTAGCACCTCCTCATCCATAATTAGACCAGAGGTGTTGCATTCACCAATTGAAATCACCGTGTTTATCCGTGGCTGGTTGTCGTTTTGCATTTCCGAGATGAGTTCTGAATTATTATCGGCGTTCATCGGTGGTTAGGTGCTTTTTTTGATTTTCAAAATTGATTGCGTTCATTTCCCGCCGAAGGCTTTCTGATAGAAACTGAGATCGACATATTTCATCGGATCGGTAAGGGTTTTCTGCGGCGTGCCGTATTTCGAGCGTAGTTCGAGCACGGTCTTGATGCCTTCGATGTCGAGCGCGAGATTGCGGTAGAGCCCGCCTTTCGCATCGGTGAAGATGTCGTAGGTCTTCTTCGCCAGCGCGGGCGTGGTGTTGGGGTCGTTCGCGATCAGCAGCGCTTCGCAGACCTCGCGGTTGCGCGGGTCGAACAGAAACTCCATCGCGTCGCGATAGGCGTGCATGAAGCCGATCACCGCGGCCTCGTTCTGCTTCAACCACGCGCGCTGCGCGAACGCGCTGCGGCCCATGTAGTGGCCGAATATCCTGTCCGCCGATGCGAGCTTGTTGTAGCCGCGCTCCATCGCCTGCATGTCGAACGGCGTCGGCAGGAGTGTCGCCGCATGCGTGCCGTCGAGCAGCGCGCGGAAACGCGCCGGGCTCCCGCCGGCGCGCGCGTAACGGATATCGGATTCGCTCACGCCGCTGCGCGCGAGCATGTCGCGCACGATGAACGCAAAGCCGGTGCTCATCGCATCAACCGAAATTTCCTTGCCATTGAGGTTGGCGAAAGTCTTCACCGGCGGCGCCGCGACCAGGTCCAGAAACCCGCAGTCCATGCCCCAAAACGCGACCGCAATGAGTTGGCTCGCGATTACCGTCGTCGCTTTTGCGGGCCTGACTGGGGCGGGCTGCCAGCGGAGCCCGGCCCTCGATCAGCCGCCCTG
>JANNPG010000186.1:0-5098 GCA_031399805.1 Betaproteobacteria bacterium
GCTCCGCGTTGCGCCGATCCCTGCTCCACGCTGCGGTGCGCCGCCGATTCTGGCTGCAACCCTTCGGGCTGGCACGAGTTTTGGCCTGTAGCCCCCGGCTCACGGCGAAAGGATCTTGTTCTTGGGGCGGAGACGGGGGCCAAGTGGCGCAAGTAAATTCCGGGGGCTACGGCACCGTTCCCGCAAACGGGCCTGCGGCTAACGAGTCTCGGCGCCGCGTTGTCGAAAGCCCCTTGCTTAGAATGACTAAGCCGCGGGACTTTCTTCTAGCCTTCAGCCAAAATCGTGACAGCGCATCACGCGTTTCATTAGGTTAGGCACTCTAGGCGTATGAATGCCGGCTACGATTTCGACGTCATCCAGCGCTCCCTGCCCTATCTGTTCAGGGAGGGCATGACCTTTACCGTCACGCTGACGCTGCTGGCGATGTCGGGAGGCATAGTGTTCGGCACAGTGCTCGCCATGATGCGTATGGGCCGCATCCGCACGCTGTCGATCGTCGCGGGTACGTACGTCAACGTCATGCGCTCGGTGCCACTGGTGCTGGTGATTTTCTGGTTCTACTTCCTGGTGCCGTACATCGGCGCATGGGTCATAGGGGCCTCGCGGCCCGTCCAGGTCGGGGCGTTTTTATCGTGCGTGATCACCTTCATGCTGTTCGAGGCCGCTTACTACTGCGAAATCATGCGTGCCGGCATCCAGTCGATACCGCGCGGCCAGGTGGAAGCCGGCCAGGCGCTCGGCCTCAACTACTGGCAGACGATGGGCACCATCGTGCTCCCGCAGGCATTTCGAAACATGACGCCGGTATTGCTTACGCAGACCATCATCCTCTTTCAGGACACTTCGCTGGTGTACGTAATTTCGGTCACTGATTTTCTCGGTGCAGCCTCGAAAATAGCGAATCGTGACTACCGGCTGATCGAGATGTACACGTTTGTGGCAGTGGTGTATTTCATCATTTCATTCTCGTTGTCCTTCGCCGTGAAAAAGTTGCAGGTTAAGATGGCCATCATCCGCTAAGGTCCCGACATGTCCGCTATGATCGAAATCAAAAACGTCAGCAAATGGTACGGCAGCTTTCAGGTGCTTGCCAACTGCACGACGCAGGTCTCCAAAGGCGAGGTCGTCGTGGTCTGCGGGCCGTCTGGCTCGGGCAAAAGCACGCTCATCAAGACCGTGAACGGCCTGGAACCGTTCCAGCAGGGCGATATCATCGTCGACGGGATTTCGGTCGCGGCGAAAGACACTAACCTGCCGAAACTGCGGTCGCGCATCGGCATGGTGTTCCAGAGCTTTGAGCTGTTTCCGCACCTGTCGATCACGGAAAACCTCACGCTGGGCCAGATCAAGGTGCTCGGCCGCTCTCCGGATGAAGCGCGGGAGCGGGGGCTGAAACTTCTCGACCGCGTCGGCCTGAAAGAGCAGGCTCTCAAATTCCCCGGGCAGTTATCCGGCGGCCAGCAGCAGCGCGTCGCCATCGCGCGCGCATTGTCGATGGACCCGATTGCGATGCTGTTCGATGAACCGACCTCGGCGCTCGACCCGGAGATGATCAACGAGGTGCTCGACGTGATGGTCGAGCTGGCCAAGGAAGGCATGACCATGATGGTGGTCACCCACGAGATGGGTTTTGCAAACAAGGTCGCGCATCGCGTTATCTTCATGGACGAGGGCAAGATCAAAGAGGACGCCAAGAAGGACGACTTCTTCGGCAAACCCCGTTCCGAGCGTGCCGTACAATTCTTGTCCAAGATTCTGCACCACTAGGCGCCAATCCATGCGCCATTAACCATCACCATCGCGACACGCGCTCATTTCCCGTAGAAGGTCATGCCAAAACAGCACCGCGTCATCCCCATCATCAGGCAATCCGCGCCATCTCCCAAACCCCGCGTTCACTACGACTGCTCAAAGTGCCCCGGTTATTGCTGCAGCTACGACCTGATTGAAGTCGGCAAGCGCGACATCGCGCGCCTCGCCAGGCACTTCAATCTGACCTATCAGCAGGCGGAGGATCGTTACACCAAGTACGACCGCGACGAGAAAGTGCGCACGCTGCGCCACCAGAAGGACACCATTTTCGCCAAGGTCTGCACCTTCTTCGACACGCAAAAACGGCAGTGCACGATCTACGCAGCACGGCCCGCCCTGTGCCGCGCTTATCCGGACGAGCCACATTGCGGTTACTACGATTTCCTCCAGTTCGAGCGCGAACACCAGGACGATCCAACCTGGGTGGCGCTGACCGGTTGAGCGTCGAGCCGCCGCCTCACGCGGCGCACACGCAATCCATCAGCCGTCGCATGAACCGCTCGCACTTCGCAACCTGATCGAGCGCGACGTATTCGTTCGGCCTGTGCGCCTGCTATGCCTTGCGATCGTCCCAATCGAGAACCAGGCGCGCCTCGTCCAGTTCGGTGCGCCCGAAGCTATCCGCGTCAATTCCCACTTTTACGAATTGCTTCGATAAATCGACGTCGCGTGGGCCTTCGTAGTGCCAGAATTCGCCGTCCTGCCAGAGATGGGCGAAAGGCAGCGACAGAATTTCTGCGAATCTTTGATTGTCCCCGCTCGAAAATGCGGCGAGATGCTCGATCAACGCTTTCAATGGTGTGCCGGTCACCGGGGACCTCAGCCGCGCGTAACGTCGGCGGACACGCAGAGCCAGCGTCCCTGCCAGCGCGCATAGACGTCGGTGTAGCGGCCCGCTCCCGCCTTGCCATCGGGCTTCCGGTAGACGGTCCGCCCGTGGATGATGGCGATCTCGCCGAGGATTCTGATGCGCACGTCTTCAACATCCAAATTCGATACCGGGCACGGCGGTGCGATCTGACGCAGGAATCCCGCTCGGTCGACCAGCGTGCCGTCCGCATTGCTGTTGAGGAAATCCTCCGTCAGATTCCGATCGAACCAGCCCACATCCGACAGCCTCACGGAGCGGATGAAACCTTGGTTGAGTTCCTCCAAGGCCTCAAGATCGGCCGTGCCGGAGTTGTCTTGCGCGCGCGTGGTGATTGACATGGCTGCGGACCTCTTTCAGAAACGGTTGAAATGCGCGGACACGCAAAGCCAGCGGCCCTCGCGCCGTGCATAGGTGTCGGTGTAACGGCCCGCTCCCATCTGCCCGTCCGGCTTCTGGTACTTGAATCCGGCATGAATCAGCGCGAACTTGCCGTATAGCCGGATACGCACATCGACGGCCTCGAGCTTCGAGCCCGGATAAGGCCGGGCCATCCGCCGCAGAAATTCGGCGCGTTCAACGAGCGAGCCGTCGGCATTGCTCGCCAGGAAATCCTCCGCCAGGTTCTCGTCGTACCAGCGCACGTCCGATGTCACGGCCGAGCGGACGTAGTTTCGGTTGAGTTGCTGCAGGGTATCGAGATCGTTCGCGCCGGCGTTGGTTTGCCCGTGGGCGGCATTCCGCATGACTTTGGCCTCCTTGGCTGGTTTCATCGATGGAGATAGACAGCATTATCCATGCGGTGTATCGTCAATGTTTCATGAAAGGATGAAATATGCATGACGAGCCGGACATTCCCCGCATCGCCGGCCTGCTCGCCGACCCGGCCCGGGCCCGGATACTCTGGATCCTCATCGACGGCACGACGCGGCCGGCCGGAGAGCTGGCTTACGCCGCGAATATTTCAGCGCAGTCGGCAAGCGCGCATCTGGCCAGGCTGGTCGACGGCGGATTGCTCGAATCCGAGGCGCAAGGACGGCATCGCTACTTCCGGATCACGAGCGCAGAAGTTGCAAGCGTGATCGAAGGCATGGCCTCGCTCGGCGCGGCGACCCGGCCGCGTGCGCCGCGCGCTCCGTTACCCTCGCCCTCAACGCCCGTCCAGTTTCTTCATGCGCGGACCTGTTACGGCCACCTGGCCGGCGAAATGGCGGTCAAGATCCTCGAGGCGATGCTGAAAGCCCGATGGCTGACGGCCGATGGACGCGATTTCGCCGTCACCCGGCTCGGCGAAGCAAAGCTGGCCGCGCTCGACATCGACGTCGCCGCCGCGCGCCAACCGCGGCGCGTATTCGCGCGTGCCTGCGTCGATCTCACCCAGCGGCGTCCGCATCTCGGCGGTGCGCTAGGGGATGCGCTGCTCGATCTCTACGTCGCGCGGGGCTGGGTCCAGCGCCAGCGGCGCTCGCGCATCGTGTCCATCACGCCCACAGGGCAGGAGTCCTTTCGGAGAAAGTTCGGAACGAATTAAGCCATACACACGCGGTCCATCAGCCGCCGGATAAACTGCTCGCACTTCGCAACCTGATCGAGCGCGACGTATTCGTTGGGCTTGTGCGCCTGTTCGATCGAGCCGGGACCGCACACCACGGTTGGAATACCGGCGCGCTGGAATTGCGAGCCTTCGGTGCCGAACGACACCTTGCCGATATCGTCGTTGCCCGACAATTCCTGTGCGAGCCCCACCACCTCGACTTCGGGACCGTTATCGAGCGCCGGCAACACCGACAGCGGCACAATCGTGAATCCGGCGCCGGCATGCACGGCGCGCATCTCCGGCGCGAGCCTGGTTTCGATGTAGGTTTTGAACTCCGCCAGCAACGCGTCCGGATCGTCGCCCGGCAGGTGGCGGAACTCGAAATCGAAAGTGCACTCGTGCGGCACGATGTTGAGCGCCGTGCCGCCGTGCATCACGCCGGTGTGCACCGTCGTGTGCGCCACATCGAAGCCGCGATCATAAGGCCCGTGGTCGCGATGGCGGCGCGCCATGCTTTTCAGGTAAGCGACCGCCTCGGCGGCGGCCTCGACCGCATTGACGCCGGCCGGCGCGTACGCGGAGTGACACGCGTAGCCGCGCACGATACAGCGAAAGCCCTGTTTCCCCTTGTGCGCGATGACCGGCCGCATCAGCGTCGGCTCGCCGACGATGCACGACCCGGGCTTGATGCCGGCCGCTTTGAGGTCCGAAATCAAGCGGCCAACGCCGATACAGCCGACCTCCTCGTCGTACTATAATGCTAACTGCAGCGGCGTCTTCAATCCGCGCCGCGCAAACTCGGGCGCGAGCGCGAGCGCAACCCCGACAAAACCCTTCATGTCAGAGGTGCCGCGACCGTAGAGCTTGCCGTCTTTCTC
>JANNPG010000191.1:0-14302 GCA_031399805.1 Betaproteobacteria bacterium
GTGCGGCTGGTGGTGCCGTTTCCGCCCGGCGGCCCGGCCGATAGCGTCGCGCGGATCCTCGCGCAAAAACTCACCGATGTGCTTGGCCAGCCGGTGGTCGTCGACAATCGCCCCGGCGCGACCGGCACGATAGGCGCCGGCATCGTCGCTAAGTCGCAACCCGACGGCTACACGCTGCTGCTCGGCACCAGCAACGAACTCGCGATGAGCCCCGGCCTCTTCGACAAGCTGCCGTACGATCCAGCGAAAGATTTCGCGCCGCTCTCCAATGTCATTATTTTCCCCAACATACTGGTCGTGAATCCGCATCTGCCGGCGAAGACGGTGGCGGAGCTGGTTGCGCTTGCGCGTGCGAAGCCGGGACAACTGAGTTTTGCGACATCGGGCATCGGCAGCACCAATCATCTGACCGGCGTCGTGTTCCACACGCTGGAAAAAATCCGCGTCAATTACGTCCCGTACAAGGGTGGCGGCCCCGCTGTCACCGATCTCCTGGGCGGGCACGTCGACACCATGTTTGCGACGATGCCGTCCGTCGTGCCGTTCGTGAAAAGCGGCAAATTAAGAGGCTTGGTCCTCACCGACGACAAGCGCTGGTCGGCGCTGCCCGAAGTGCCGAGCGCGAAGGAAGCCGGCGTTGCGAGCCTCATGGTGATGACGTGGAACGGCGTGCTCGGGCCGGTGGGGCTGCCGGGGGCCGTGGTCGCGAGGCTCAATGCCGATATTGTCACGGTCGCCAATTCGCCGGACATGAAGGAGCGCATGCGGGCGCAGGCGGCGGAAATCGCGACGACCTCGCCCGACGAGTTCGCCGCGATGCTGCGCAACGATTTCGCGAAATGGTCGAAAGTCATCAAAGAGGCGGGCATGCGCGCCGAGTGACGGCATTTCAGAAGCCATCCTGTTTCGGCGCACGATTCGAAGACGCCGGCCAAGCGCGCAGGCACTCAGCGGGATATCATTGGATGCCTGTGCTTTCAAGGCGGACAAAAAGGAATCATCCATGAACACCAAGATGGGCGTCATCAGCCCTGAAGGTCTGCAAATTCGCACGGCCAATCGCGCGAGCCGCCACCTTGACACGCTCGAGGGCAAGACCATCGGTGAGGTCTACAACAACCACTTCAAAGGCGAGTTCATGTTTCAGACCTACCGCCGGTTGTTCAAGCAGAAGTTCCTGGGCATCAAGATCATTCCCTACGACAAATTTCCGGTGGTCTACGTGGGTGGCGATCCGGCAGCGCAGAAAAAGACCGCCAGGGACATCGCTGCGCTGGCCAGGCAGTGGGGCGTAGACGCGCTCATCTCCGGCAACGGCGGGTGAGGGACCTGCACTCCGTCCTCGGTGAGGCCGGCAGCCGAAGCAGAGAAAGCGGGCATCCCCGCCGTAGTGGTGACCACCACCGGATTTACCGCCATCGCCAGGGCGGTGGGCAAGGCCGAAGGCATATCGGATTTGCGAGTCGCCGAGTATCCCGGCGCGGTGGGGGTGCATCCCGAAGCGTTGGTGGAGAAAAATGTCGAGAGCGTGCTCTTCGATCAAATCGTCAGTGAACTGACCACAGCGAGACCCGGTGAAAGCCAGGATGCGCCGGGTGCGGCCGCGCGCGCGAGCGCCATTGTGTATGAAGGCACCTTCGACGAGATCAACGACCACTTCAAGCGGCAACTATGGTCGGATGAATTGCCGATCATTCCGCCGACGCTGGAACGCGTAGAGGAATTCCTCAAACACACGAAGCGCGCGCCGGACGAACAGATTGCCGTGTTGCCGCCGGCCAATCTGGCGGCGGTGCCGTGGAACATCGCCGCCAATGCCGTCATGGCGGGATGCCGTCCGCAGCACATGCCGGTGCTGATCGCGGCGGTGGAAGCGATTGCCGACAACGCCTATAACCTGAACAACATCGGCAGCACCTGGGGCGTGCTGCCGTTTCTGCTCGTCAATGGGCCAGCCACGAGGAAACTCGGCATCGAAAACGGCGCGCAGCTCGTCAACAAGGGCGCCAATCCCGCGCTCGGTCGCGCGCTGGGGCTCATCATCAAAAATATCGCCGGCTACAGGTTGAGCCGCAACTACATGGGCACCTTCGGCTACCCCATGAATTTTGTGGTGGCGGAGAACGAAGCGGAGTGCCCGTGGGAGCCGTACCACGTCGAGCATGGTTTCGACCGAAACGACAGCACGGTGACGGCGTGCGGCACCGTGACGTGGGGCTGGCCGCCGGCGATCTATGGGACTGAAGAAAAATCCGCCGCCGAGGCCGCGCTGGAATTCCTGAGCATCGAAGTCACCAAGAAGCCCTGCCTCGCACGGCTGGTCGAACGCGGCGCCAACGGTTTCAGAAACATGATTACGTTTCTGCTCGCACCGCCCATTGCCAAAGCACTGCACAGCGCGGGATACACCAAACAGAAGATCCGCGACTACGTGTATGAGCACGCGCGCGTGCCCTGTCGCGAGCTGGAATTCCTGATCGAGTACGGCCACTCCGAAGCGTTCAAGATACCCGATATGGTGGAACGCGGGCTGCTGTCCGAGGAGTACCTCGTGCGGCCCGATGAGTTGGTGCGCGTGCTGCCCAGCCCGGATGTGATCAACATCGTCGTGTGCGGCGATCCGGACCGCAATCGGGCGATGGTGCTATGGGGAGGCTACGTGACGCCGGTGACCCGAAAAATCGAGACACTGCTGTAACTGGAATCATGCAGACATCGTTGAGCAACGCGTGCAAGCGCGATATCGATCTGGGCGGCCGCCGCAAGGGCAGCATATTTTCCTTGCCGGCGCTCGAAGCGCAGGGCGCGGGAAGCCTCGCGCGCCTGCCGATTTCGCTGCGTATCGTGCTTGAGTCTTTGTTGAGAAACTGCGACGGCCAGCTCGTGCTCGAAGAGCAGGTGCGTGAGCTCGCGCGCTGGCAGCCCAACGTCGCGCGCGAGAGCGAAATTCCGTTCGTGGTCGGGCGCGTCGTGCTCAACTGCGCGGCGGGCATTCCGCTCCTGGGCGACCTCACGGCATTGCGCGACGCGATGCAACGCGCCGGCCGCGCGCCGGGACTCGTGCAACCGAAAGTGCCGGTCGACATGACGCTCGATCACACGCTGACCGTCGATTACCACGGCACGCCGGACGCGCTGAGCCGCAACATGCAGCTCGAAATCGAGCGCAACTTTGAGCGCTTCAGCTTCGTGAAATGGGCGATGCAGGCTTACGAGGGCATACGCCTGATTCCGCCCGGCTTCGGCATCCTGCACCAGATCAACCTCGAATTTTTCGCGCCCGGGCTGCTGTCGAAACACGGCACGTATTTTCCGGATACGCTGGTCGGCACCGATTCGCATACATGCATGATTGCCGGACTCGGGACGCTGGGCTGGGGTGTGGGCGGCATCGAAGCGCAAGCGGCGGTACTCGGGCAACCAGTTTACATGCTGACACCGGACGTGATCGGCGTGAACGTGACCGGCAAATTGCGCGCCGGCGTGACGTCCACCGACATGGTGTTGCACGTAACCGAGATGCTGCGCAAGGCGAAAGTCGTCGGCAAGTTCGTGGAATTTTTCGGCGCGGGCATCGCCAACCTGACGGTGCCCGACCGCGCAACGATCGCCAACATGGCGCCGGAGTATGGTGCTACGGTCGGATTTTTTCCGGTCGACGCGCAAACATTAAACTATCTGCGCCAGACCGGGCGCTCGGAGGAGCAGATTGCCGCGACCGAGGCTTACTATCGGAGCCAAGGCTTGTTCGGTCCGGCGCGCGCGGATGAAATAAACTATACGGAAGTTTTGACGCTCGACCTCGGCGCCATCACGCCGAATGTCGCGGGCCCCAAGCGGCCGCAGGATCGCATCGCGCTCGCCGAGCTCAAGGCGCAGTTTGAAACAATCTTGACGAAGTCCACGGCTGACGGCGGTTACGGCAAGGCTGCTCGCGCCGGCGGCACGCCGGAAATTTCCGCAAGCGCCGCGCCGCGCGACGGCGACGTGGTCATTGCCGCGATCACGTCGTGCACCAATACATCGAATCCGGGAGTCATGCTCGCGGCCGGCATGCTCGCCAAGAAAGCCGTCGAGCGCGGCCTCAAGGCCAAGCCGTGGGTGAAGATGTCGCTCGCACCCGGCTCGCGCGTGGTCAGCGAATATCTCGTGGCGACGGACTTGCAGCGCTATCTCGACGAGCTCGGTTTCATGCTCGCCGGCTACAGTTGCACGACCTGCTTCGGCGCGTCCGGTCCGATCGACGCCGGTCTCGAGCAAGCCATCAACGACAACGACGTCGTGGCGTGCGCGGTACTGTCGGGCAACCGGAATTTCGAGGCGCGCATACACCCATCGGTGCGCGCCGCGTTTCTCGCGAGTCCGCCGCTGGTCGTCGCATTTGCGCTGGCGGGACGCGTCGACATCGATCTTGCGGTTGATCCGCTCGGCCACGACCGATCGGGTGGGCCCGTCTACCTGAAGGACCTGTGGCCGACGCCGGACGAACTGGCAACCGCCATGAGCACGGCGGCCAATCCCGCGTATTACCGCACCGTGTACGGAATGGATTTCGAATCCGCCAACCCGCTTTGGAAGGCCATTCCGCAAAGCACCGGTGAGAGCTACGCCTGGAACAAGGACTCCAGCTATATCAAGGCGCCGCCGTTTCTGGACGCGCGCTACACCGAATCGAGTCTGCGCGAATTTCGCGGCGCGCGCGCGCTGGCGATACTCGGCAACTCGATCACCACTGATCACATCAGCCCCATCAGCAGCATCAAGGCGAGTTCGACCGCCGGCCTCTACCTGCAAAGCCTGGGTGTCAAGCCCGTGGATTTCAACAACTACGGCGCGCGCCGCATGAACCACGAGGTGATGGTGCGCGGCGCATTCGCCAACGCGCGCCTCAGAAACCAGATGGTGCCCGGTGTCGAAGGCGGTTACACGGTTCATCAGCCGAGAGGCGAACAAATGACGATATACGACGCCGCCATGCGTTACGCAAAGGACGGCGTTCCGCTATTTGTGATCGCGGGGGAGGAGTATGGCACTGGCAGCGCGCGCGACTGGGCCGCCAAGGGCACGCGATTGTTGGGCGTGCGCGCCGTGATTGCCGGCAGTTTCGAGCGCATCCACCGCAGCAATCTCGTGGGCATGGGCGTCATCCCGTGTCAATTGCCGCAAGGTGTCACTGCGGTTACGCTCGGTCTGACAGGGAATGAAGAGTTCGATCTCGTCGGGCTCGATGATCGTGCGAAGCCGCGGCAGACGGTGACGCTGGTCGTGAAAAGGCAGAACGGCACGCAGGAGCGGGTAACACTTAAGCTGCGCCTGGATACTCCGGCAGAACTCGATTACGTGCGGCGGGGCGGCATCCTGCCTTACGTGCTCGCGGGATTGACGGCTTAGCAACCCCGACCGCGCCCTGCTTTATCGGCGGTTAATCGGCCTTCGCGCCGGTGTCTTTGACGACCTTGCCCCACCTCAGCATTTCATTTTTTATTTTGCCGGCGAAAGCTTCCGGCGTGCCGCCTATGGTGAGCATGGCCTGCGAATTCAGGTTCTCCTTGAGATCGGCCTGATTGAGGATACGGTTAATCGTTTCATTCAGGCGCAATACGATGGCGCGCGGCGTTGCGGCCGGCGCGAGTATGCCGTACCACGAAGTGAACTCGAAGCCGGGCAATCCTGACTCCGCCATGGTCGGCAGCTCGGGAACCACCGCCGGGCGCCGCCCGGAGGTGACGGCGAGCGCACGCATTCTTCCCGCGCGCGCGTGGGCGATGGACGTTGCGATCGGCTCGATGAACACCTGCGACTCGCCCGCGATCACTGCTGGAATCGCCGCGCCCGAACCCTTGTAAGGCACGTGGGTGAGCTTGATTCCGGCCATCGAGCTCATTAGTTCGGTGGCAAGGTGGGCGGGCGTGCCTATGCCCGGAGTTGCGTAGTTGAGGCCGCCCGGCTTGGCCTTGGCGAGATCGATCAGTTCCTTGACCGTGGTAGCAGGCACCGACGGATGCACGAGCAGCAGGTTGACGCTTTGCGCGAGCTCGATCACCGGCGCGAAGTCCCGCACCACGTCATACGGCAGCTTGGCGTACAGAAACGGATTGATCGCGAGCATGCTGAGGTTCGCCATCGTGATCGTGTAACCATCGGCGGGCGCCCGCGCGCCCAGCTCGGCGCCGATGATGCCGCCGGCGCCGCCGCGATTGTCGACGATGACCTGTTGCCCGAACGCATCCGCCATCTTCTGCGCGAAGAGGCGCGCCAGGAGATCGTTGGCGCCGCCCGGAGGAAACGGGCAGACGAAGCGGACGACCTTGTTGGGAAAAATCTCGCTTGCCGGCTGCGCCCGCGCGCCCGGTGCCGGTAGCAGCGCGGCAAGCGTAAAAATCAGGGCGCCGGCATTGAATGCGGATTTGACGGAAAACATTGTTCCTCCTCGCGTAATGATCGCTTGCAAGATCGCTGCAGCGGGCGGTGCGGCCTACCTACTTACTTCTTCACGTTTTCCTGCAGCAGGGTATTTTTCTTGAGCAGCGCTTCGTCGATGGTGACGCCAAGACCCGGACCGCGCGGCACGTCGACGTGCCCGTCCTTCACCTTGAAATCGCTGTCCGGGCACAACGGGTCTTTGGCGGTCGTGTTCAACCCGAACACGAACTCCGCGGCGCCCATGGTGCGCGCGAGCGGCGTGCTCGCGTAGAAGTGGGCGCCGGCGGCGGCTTCCAATTGCGACTGCACCGCGAGCCCGCCGCAGTTGATCTGGATGTTCGCGGCCTCCGCCACGGCGGCGATTTTTTTCGCGTTCGTAATGCCGCCCAGCTTGTAGAGCTTGATGCAGTAAGCATCGACCGCACGCGCTGCGGCCAGCGCGTACGCGTCCTGCAGCGTGAAAATTCCCTCATCCGCCATCACCGGCACGCCGCCTGCGGCGCGGCGGATTTCGGCCATGCCCTTCATATCGCGGCGCGCGATGGGTTGTTCGATATAGCCGAGTCCGAGCGGCTTCAATGCGGCGACCGCCGACAGCGCGTCGGCCAGCGTCCAACCCGTGTTCGGATCGACCCCTATCATCACGTCGTCGCCGACCGCCTTGCGCACGGCCGCAAAATTCTCGACGTCTTTGCGCCAGCCGCGGCGGTCCGCCATTTTCAGGCACAACACGCGGATGCCGAATTCGTCCACCGCACGTTTGGCTTCGGCGATCATGACGGCGACGTCCTCTGCCATGCTGACCGACCATTCGAGCGGGATATGCGGCTGGCAGCAGCCGCCGATCAGATTGTAAAGCGGCGTATTGAGCGCTTTGCCCATGGCATCGTGGAGCGCAATGTCGAGCACGGCGCGCGCGGCCGGATTGCCCGCCAGCCGGTTGTCGAACATTTCGTTGATCGACTCGATGTCGAAAATAGATTTGCCGATGAGCGCCGGGCCATAGATTTCCTTGATCGCCGCGACGACGCTCTGCGTCGTGTCCGTGACAAAGTGGCCGGGGCTGATCGGGCGGATTTGTCCGTAGCCGACCACGCCGTCGGCGTATATCTTGACGAGCACCGGTTTGCCGAGCACGCGTTCGGCGGGCCCGGTATCGTAGGCGCCGCTCGAGAAGACGCGCTGCAGGCGCGCGGACAACGCGGTGACAAAAATTTCGATGCGGTCGATCATCGGTTACTCCGGCCTTGTTCGACGAATGATGCGTGGGTGGCGCGCAATGCTGCCCCGGCTTGATCTCCGGCACGCGCATGATGCGGGAATTGCGATCGGCAGAGCGTAGCAGAGCGGGCGCGAGTCTCCAAGCATCGCGGCCGGATTATGCCCGGCATCCCGCTTGGCCGCGGCCGCTATATACTACGTACATCGATACGCAGGCCGGGTTCAGGAGGAAAACGATGACCGATACTACGCTGGCGCAGCGCAGTCCGCCGCGCGCGCAATTCGAGGTGGTGGCCATGCCGGCCGCGCTCGGCGCGGAAATCCGCGGCATCGATCTCACGCAACTGGATGATGCGACGTTTAAAAGCATCCACGCCGCCTGGCTGGAAAACGTGCTGCTGGTTTTCCGCGGGCAAGCGGTGAGCGCCGAAGACCTCGTGAATCTTGTCCGGCGCTTCGGCACGCCGGTGTCGTCGTCGAACCTGCATCAGCGCAACCTCGACGAACGCGCGGCGAACAAGCTGTACAACCTGCCCCCCGAGGTTACGGTGGTGTCGAACGTGAAGGATGCCGGCAAAACCATCGGCATACTCGGCGACGGGGAAATCGCATGGCACTCGGATTTTTCTTTTAAAGAGGCGCCCACTGCGGCGCGCATGCTGGTCGCCAGGGAAATTCCTCCGCATGAAGTGGGCGGCAGGACTTTTTTCCTGAACGGCTACGCGGGCTTTGAGGCGTTAAGCGCAGAACAGAAAAAGCGCATCTCGGGAAAAACCATCAAGCAGGGCAATACGGTCGACACGGCGATGAAACTGCGCCCCGGCGCTTCGCTGGCGGACGATATCCGCTACACGCCCGGCCCCAGTCATCCGATTATTTCCACGCATCCTGAAACCGGCTGCAACTCGTTGTTTCTCGGCCGGCGGCACAGCGCCTACGTCAACGGCATGTCGCTCGCGGAATCCGAGGCTTTGTTGAATGAGTTGTGGGAACATTTCACGCAGCCGCGTTTTTGCTACGAACACCACTGGGCTGTCGGCGACGTCGTCATCTGGGACAATCGCTGCACGCTGCACCGCCGCGATGCGTTCGATTCGGCGGCGCGGCGCGTACTCTACGCGGCGCAAGTCGAGGGACACAAGCCGTTCGAGGCGCCGGACGCGCTCAACCTGCCGGCGCATCCGCGCTCGCACTGTAACCTGACGGAAAATTGATGGACACTCACGATACGCATCAACATCACGGCAACCGGGTAGAGGATATGCGCCTCATCACTGGCGCCGGCAAGTATGCGTCCGACTGGAATGCGCCGGGGCAGCTTTACGGATACTTCGTGCGTTCGGACCGCGCGCACGCCGAGATCGTCGCGCTGAACGCGGCGCCGGCGCTCGCGTATCGCGGCGTGAAGCACGTCTTCACCGGAGCGGATGCGCTAAGCGCGGGCTATACCAAGCCGCCGCATACGTTGATGATACCCGGGCGCAACGGCACGCAGGCGCGCGCGCCCGAGCGTCCGGTGCTCGCGCACGGCAAAGTGCGATTCGTCGGCGAGGCGTTAGCACTTGTGGTGGCGGACAGCGCCGCCGCGGCGCAGGACGCGGCCGAACTCATGGAAGTCGAATATCGCGATCTGCCGTGCGTGGTGCAGCCGGAGGAGGCGCTTCTACCGGGCGCGCCGCAACTGCACGCCGACGTGCCGGGCAATCTGTCGTTCGAAGCCGAGGCCGGCAACGCGCGAGACGTCGAAGCGGCGTTCGCGCAGGCCGCGCACGTGACGCGGCTTAAAGTCGAATCGACACGTGTTGCGCCGAGTCCGATGGAACCGCGCGCGTGTCTTGTCGCCTTTGACGCGGCGAGCGGCGTGTACTCGTTTAACGTGGTCATGCAGGGCGTCACCACGCTCCGCAAGCAGATCTCTTCATACACCAACGTGCCGGAAGAGAAATTGATATTCGAGGCGCACGATGTCGGTGGTGGCTTCGGCCAGCGCACGGTCGCCTATCCTGAGTACTGCGCGCTGATGATCGCCGCCAAAGCGAGCGGCAAACCGGTCAAGTGGGTTTCATCGCGCGTCGAAGGCTTCCTCACCGACACGCACGGACGCGCCAACATCATCAGCGGCGAATTGGCGCTCGACCGCGCCGGCAAATTTCTCGCGATGCGCCTGGACTGGATCAACGACATGGGCGCCTATCTGTCGCCGGGCTCGGTCGGACACATACGCAACACCAGCGCGTGCATGACCGGTGTGTATCGCATCCCGGCGTTGTATGCGACCTTTCGCGCGCCGCTCACCAACTGCACGCCGGTCGGCTCGTACCGCGGCGCCGGGCGTCCGGACATCGCCTACGTCGTCGAGCGTCTTGTCAATCAGGCGGCGATGGAACTTAATGTCGATGCGGCGGAACTGCGGCGCATCAATTTTATTCCGCCGGAGGCGTTCCCGTACAAGACGCCGACCGGTTCGGTCTACGAGATCGCGGACCTGCCGGGCCTGCTCAAAAAAGCGCTCAAGCTGGGCGACTGGAACGGTTTTGCGCAGCGCCGCGCGCAGTCGGCGGCGGCCGGCAAGCTGCGCGGGATCGGCATCTCGACCGTGATCGAGAACACCGGCGCCGGCAACGCGGCGAAAGACGAAATCGAATTGCGACTCGCCGCGAACGGCATCATCGAAGTGCACACGGTCGCCAAGGCGCAGGGACACAGCCACGAGACGACATTCGCGGCGATCGTGGCGGACGCGCTCGGCTTGCCGCATGCGCGCGTCAAGGTGGTGCAATGCGCGCCGGGCAACCTGCTGCAGGGCAATCATACCGGCGGCTCGCGCAGCGCGGTGGGCGCCGGCAGCGTGTGCTATCTCGCGGCGCAGAAGTTGATCGAAGAGGGCAAGGCGCTCGCCGCGCTCGAAATGAAACTTGAGCCGTCGCAGATAAATTATGCGAACGGCGAGTTCCGTTCCGGCGAATCGCCGCGCGCCATCAAGCTCGCCGATCTCGCCAAGGCGAAAACGCTGAGCGTCATCGCCGAAGGCAAGTTCGGCTCCACCTTCCCCAACGGCTGTCACATCGCCGAGGTCGAAGTCGACGCCGAGACGGGTGCGGCGAAAATCGTCGCCTACAGCGCGGTCGATGATTGCGGCGTCGTCATCAACCACGCGGTCGTCGAAGGCCAGTTGCACGGCGGTGTCGTGCAGGGCGCGGGCCAGGTTTTCGGCGAGCACGTCGTCTATGATCGCGAATCGGGGCAGCCGCTGACGGCGAGTTTCATGGACTATTGCATGCCGCGCGCGGGGCTCCTGCGTGAGCTGCGCGGCGAGGAACATCCCACGCCGAGCAAGGTCAGCCCGCTCGGCGTCAAAGGCGTGGGCGAGTCCGGCTGCACCGCTTCGTTGCCGGTGCTTGTCAATGCGGTCCTCGACGCGCTGCGCCCGCTCGGGGTCAAGCATCTCGACATGCCGCTGACGCCGTCAAAGCTGTGGCACGCGATGCAGGCGGCAAAGCATGCAAAGCGCTAAAGCGGAATAAACCTAATCAGTTCGCGGATGTGTTGCGCGCGGGAACAGCTAGATGCTGGGCAATTCACCGCCCGCTATTTCCTGCCTGAAACCGACATGGCTTTTCTGACAAAGGATTTTTTTTCGTTTTTGTCTTCGATCTGGTCGGCGAGGAGCAGATAAAGCTCGGCCTCGTCGCGTGCTTTTGCCGCGGCACGTCTGACGACGACTTTGGCAACTGCGCCGATATAGTTCGCCAGCTCGGCCTCCGCTTTGGCTAGAGTCGCCGCGTCAAAATGCGACGGCGACGAATGGGGCTGGGTCGGTTGAGAGTGCGGTTGCGCGGAATGAGCCGCGCTGCCGACGGGCGCGGATTTTTCTTCGACTGAAAATGCTTTGACGAAAACCGCCCGCGCTTTGGCGTCCGCAATTTCGTCCGCGACCTTGTCGACGAGCTGGGCAAGCGTTACCGCCTTTTTCGCCGCTGATTTCACCACCATGCCCGCAATCGGACCGACGTGCGCCGCCAGCCCGGCCGCGATTTTTTTCAGCGTTTCGCCGTCGAAAACCGTGTTGGAAGCGGGGCCGGTCTGGCTCGCGACGGGATCGGGGCTGGACTGCGCAGGGACGACGATCGTGGTCTGCGTGGAGGTTGATGCGGGAGTAAGGCGCTGCAGCACATCGCGCAGCGCGGCCACCGTTTGCGGTCGCGCTTCTTCCGACGGTGCGAGCGCCCAGTCAATCGCATTGAGCAGGCCCACGCTGTAGCGGGAGCGATCGCCCGCCTGGATCGCCGGATGCAGCGGGTCGTTGCGCACGCGGGCGGTGGCTTCCACCGGCTTGGTGCCGGTCACCATCCAGTAAAGCACCGCGCCGATCGCATAAAGATCGCTCCATGGCCCTTGATGGCCGTGCGCGTGATACTGCTCGAGCGGGGCATAGCCGGGCGACACGATCGCGGTCAGCTCGGTGTTTGCGATTGTCACGCGCGCGGAACCGAAATCGAGCAGCACCGGGCTGCCGTCTTCGCGGATGAAGATGTTGCCGGGCTTGATGTCGCGATGCAGGTAACCGGCGGCATGAATGACCTCGAGGCCGTTGAGCAGCGGCACGGCGATTTCCGTCAGCGCTTGTTCAGCGAGTGGCCGGCGTGTTTTTATCCAGTCACCGAGCGCCTGGCCGGCGACGAACTCCATCACCATGTAGGCGGTTTGATTCGCCTCGAAAAACCGCATTACCCGCACGATGTTGGGGTGCCGGAACGAGGCGAGCGTGCGCGATTCGTCGAGAAACCGGGTGCGGCCCCAATTGAATGTCTCGAGCGTGGAATCCGATTTCGACTTTACCGACTGGTCCTCGCAGCGCAGGGCGAGCTCGCCCGGCAGGTATTCCTTGATCGCAACCTTGAGATTGAGGTTGCTGTCGGTGGCAAGATAAGTGAGCCCGAAGCCGCCGATGCCGAGCGTAGACTCGATGCGGTATTCCTGCAGGGCATAACCCGGCGGCAGTGCGATCTCGGAGTTCACGATCAAGTCGCCCGCAGTTATTTCTCGTCGATCAGGCTGATCGCTTTCTCGAGGCTGCGCCGCATGCGGTTGAACGATTTCGCCAGCAGCGCGACCTCATCCCTGCCGGATTCCGCCAACTCGGGAATGTCCAGTTCGCCGACGCTGATTTTGTCGGCCGCCGCCGACATGCGCCTTATCGGCCGCACGATCAGCAGCGACAGCATCAAGTTGAGAATGATGAACAGCACCACGAACACGGCCGAGAGCGAGGCCATGAACGTATAGAAAGCCCGGTTGGCGTTCGCTATCGGCAACGACATCGGTACCGACACGATCTGCGCACCGATCACCTCGTTTAACTTCCAGCCGTAGCCGTTGTTGGCGCCGTAGAGCTTGACCATCGCCGCCGGTGCCGTTTCAGCCGTGGTGTGGCAGGCAAGGCAGGCCGCATCTTTGATCTGGAACGGACGGGCGAGGTACATCGACAGGCCGCCCGGGGTCATGCGCGTGCCGGAAAACTCCTTGCGGTTTTCGTTATGGCGAAACTCGTTAACGATGTCCGTTTCCCACTCGACGGCACGGTTGCGGGGATTGGTCGGATTAAGAGCCGCTTCCTTGTAGGCATAGTCGGGATATTTCTTGCGCAACTGGGTCATGATCTCGGTCGCCCCGAAAGCAGGAACGCTTTGCGGCAGGAACTCGTCCTCCACCACGCGCAGATGGGGGCGCACCTGAGTTACGGTATAAGACCGCATCGACAGCGCCGCTTCCATCATGACCCCGGCGGTACGCAGCACTTCGTCCTCGGCGTTCTTCTGCAGCAGTTCGTGCGAAACGTAACCCGAGACACCGAGCCCGAGCAGGAACACCAGCAGCAGGACCAGGTTGAATTTTAGTCGCAGCCCCATGTCAATTGCCCCATAAAAAGTCGGGCGTTAATAGCTCACGCGAAAGGTGGTCGCAACGCCATTCGTTGCCAAAAGAACCCGTCTTCGCGGATGCTATCAGCATAGCCAGGAAGTCTAGGCACGTATACGACGACCAAGTATACATTGTGCCGGATTGCACGGCCAGTTCGCCAATACGTTTGAAATCAAAATTCTGCCATTCAAGCGTGCGCGCTCCTGCTTGTCCGGCGGCGCGTCGTCGGGTATCGTGCGCGCACCATGATCGACTTCGGCACACTCAGCATGACCGAGATTATCCGGTTGCAGAACCTGCTGCAGCAGGAACTAACACGCCGGTTCGAGCGCCACGTCGCGCTGGTTTTCTCCGACATCGTGGGTTCCACACCGTATTTCGCCCGCTTTGGTAATGCAGTGGGGCTCCAGTTGCAGCAGCTCCACTTCGATCTGCTGAACGAATGCCTTCCCGCCGGCCAGGGCCGGGTCGTCGACACCTCGGGAGACGGCGCATTCCTCGCCTTCCCGACCGCGAACGCGGCCACCGACGCGCTCATCGAGCTCCAGAAGTTTATTTCCCGAGAAAATGCGAGCCGCGCCCGCGATCACCAGTTGCAGGTCCGGATCGGCGTTCACGCGGGCCCGGTACTTACGGACGGCGTGGTGGTCAGCGGTGACGCGGTGAACCTGTGCGCTCGCGTCGCCGCCTCGGCCAGCATCGGCGAGATCCGGCTCACCGGCGAGGCGTTTCGTGA
>JANNPG010000200.1:0-6032 GCA_031399805.1 Betaproteobacteria bacterium
AACCGCGCGGCGGCGCATGCGGCGGCGGTCCTCGAACGCAATGGCGTGCGCTTCGGCTTTTTGCAGCGCACTTCCGTGTACTGGCCGACCAATCACGAGGCCGGCGACAACGCACCGGGCGTGGCGGTCATCCGCGGCCACACCGCATACCAGTTGCCGCTGCACAAGACGCGGCCCGAGATTCCGCCGTGCAACCGGCCCGGCCTGCCGCCGATCATCAAGACCTGGGCCGACCCCCAATATTTGCAGCAGTACAAGGAGGATGTCGCCACGTTACGCGGGCAATGCGACGTCCTCGTCGCCTCGTGCCATTGGGGCCTGCATCAGGACGTGCTCGACTACATGCCGGAAATCGCGCACGCCGCCATCGACGCGGGCGCCGACATCGTGTTCGGGCACGGGCCGCATTACTCGCTGCCGGTTGAGGTCTACAAAGGCAAACCGGTTTTCTACGGCCTCGGCAGCTTTTCGTTTCACACCGGCCACGGCGGCAAGAAACACGGCGACTGGGTCGGCATGATGGCGCGCATTACGCTCGATGGCAAAGCGATCGAGAGCGCGACGTTTCAATTCGTGCGCCACAACGATGCCAACGAGTCCGTGCTATGTGCGCTCCCCGACGAACAGGCAACACTGGCGGACATCGTAAAACGCAGCGCACCGTTCGGCACGCAACTCGCGCCGCACGGCGATCAGGTCGCGCTCCCGCTTACGGATTAAAACCGGAATGGCACTTACTTACTCACGAGTCAGCAATATAGGAACGCCGGGATGTCGGAAGAACGCCCGCCCAAGCGATGAATTTTGGTTGATCGTTTTGAGTTGTTCAGTGACGCGCTGTTCCATGCTTTCGCCTTTTCGAAGCGGATTGCACGCCACGCCTGTTCGTTTGGCGTGACTCCACACCAGCTTATCGGGGGTTGAGGTCGGGCGCGCTGCCGACAAGCTCGTTGCCGCCTTGCGTGGCGAGGCACGTGATGACCTCGGGCTTTTTCAGCGCTTTCACCGTCTCCGCATAGCGGACACTTGTTGCAAATGACCGGAATTCCTTGCCGGGCCTTGTCGCCTGCGGCTCTCGCCATCCCGTTCCAATGCCTCGTAGAGCGAATGCGGAATCAACCAATCGTAGTCGAACCCGGCCCTTCCTAAAGCGTTTCCCGCGTAACTCGACGACCGATAAGCCTCCGGCCGCTTCACCATCCCGGCCCGAATCGGATTCTGCTCGATGTAACGCATGCAAGTCAGCAGATACGGTTCGCTATCTATCACCGTGGCCCGGTAGCGGCCTTCCCATAGCGTGGCAAGCTCTCAGCGTCGCTGAGCGTCACCAGCAGATGAATGTGATTGGTCATCCAGACGTAAGCGTGCACTGCCATCCCAAAGCGTTGCGCGTGGAACCGGTGCCGTGTAGCATGATGGTTCTAACTAGTTAGTTAGGAGCAGTCCAATGGAACGAATAGGTCTCTACGATGCAAAAGCGCGCCTATCGGAGATTGTCGGGCGCGTGGAATCAGGCTCCGAAGTGGTCATCACCCGCCGTGGCAAGGCCGTCGCACGTATCGTGCCAATGAAGGTGCAGGGAAAGGACAGGCGCAGCGACGCGGCAAAGCGCATCCGCGAGCTGCGCGAGAAATGGGCGATCGGCCGCGTGGACATCCGCAAACTGATCGACGAGGGGCGCCGCTGATGGCGATGGTAGCGGATGCATCCGTCACCGTTGCATGGTTCGTCAAAGGACAAGCCACCGGCGATACCGAGCTTCTGCTCGATCGGGCAACACGCGAGACGCTGCATGTCCCGCCGCTGTGGCTGCCGGAATTCGTCAACGCGCTCATTACCCTGGAACGTCGAAGACGGCTGCCCGCCTCGGAAGTCGATGTTGCCTTGCGGGCGATTGCCGATTTTGACTTCGTCACCGAACGGGATACCGCCGGTCCGGCAGCGCTGGCCGCGCTCGCACGGCGCTACGCATTAAGCGCCTATGATGCGACGTACCTGCACTTGGCCCTACGGCTGAAACTACCGCTTGCGTGCAAGGACACCTCGCTACGGTCAGCTGCCACCCGGGCCGGCGTGAACCTCGCCTGAAAAGGCCGGGCGGGCGATAAGGGATCACCCGGCCTTTTGTTGCTTCTATGCAAGTGAAGTCGGGCTAGCTTTTCTTTCGTCTCCAAAAGCTCATGCCCAGTAAGCCAGCCCCTAGCAGCAGCAAAGAAGCCGGTTCAGGGACGGTGACGACGGGCGTCAGGGTCCTCGCGACAAAGATGGTTTCCGGGCCCCCAGTCGCGTTTGTTGCCGAAGCGCGCAAACCAATCAGATCTGTGGGACTCAAAATGGCTTGAGCCGCGGCGGCCTGCACCGCATCTAGGGCAAAGACGAACCCTGAATTACCAACTCCTGTGAAGGTATTGGCAAAGACCTGAGTAGTAAACAGTCCTGAACTGAATTCAAGCACGCCTGCCGAGCTATAAATGTTCAACACGAGGTCATTCAGCGTGATGCCATTGGCTGCGCCACCCGGTTCTGTTGCATTGAAGATCACCCGCAGATTGGCCGCCGTGTCGATGCCAAGGGAACTGACAGATCGGGTCAGCGTTTGGGAGGCTCCGGTTAGCTCGTGCCCGCCAAGAGTTCCTCCGATTACGTCCCCAGCCCCATTTGTCGTCCCGAGAGGGCATCCGGCAGTAGACCTTCCCACGCATCCCTGTTCGGAACTGGTCGATCCTGGGGACGTAAACGTCAGAATCGTATTGGCGGATCCCAGACCGGTCCCCGAAAAGTTTTCTGGAGCGATTAATATAAGTGAAGCCGAGACCGTATTCAGAGCCCCAGCCATGAAAATCCCACCTATGGCCGCGGCCAAACGTTGTGCGTACTTCATTCGTTCCACCTTCTTGTGTTTAATTGGCTTGCTTCCACGATTTTGCTAACAACAAAAAGCAACGCGGTATGTGTCTTTTTCATAGACACTCCGAAAGCGTTAGAATTTAATCACTATCGTAATGCCCTTACCAATCATTACGCATAGATCGTGCCAAATTAAGCCTTTGTCATGTATGTCATTGTTTTTTAGACGATCTACAAAGGGCGTCGCGCCGTCGCAAACCTTCGGAAGGGGCAAGTGTAAGATTTCCCGGCAGATTTTCGACCGGAAACCGCCCTCGAATGACCTTCGCAGGCCGCACCGCAATGCCATTGTACTAGCCACTAGCCAAGCATTTGGATAGACGCAGTTGTTGCAGTGCGCTTACCGCTACGCGCCGACGCCGGATGCGGTGTAACAATTTCTGACAGCCAAGAATCCATTCGCCATGGGGTTCAGGCGGCGGGCAAGGCATCGACGACCCATGCTGCCAGGGCGGTTGGGGGCGTTCCTTACTTTATCTTAACGCGACGTCCGGTCAACGCTGAGGGTCATGCGATTGCAACGGAACGCCGGAATTCAAAACCATCACGCGAGCTTCAAGCCTGCGCGGGAAAGCGCGGTTTTGAGGCCGCTGTTGCTGCAAGCAACTGGCAGCTTAAGCTCGATCGCGAGCGCAAGATACGAGGCAGGGCTTAAGACCACTCTTTCCGCGCCGCTTACGGCCCTTCGTCCGCGGGATGGCGCAGCTTGCGCGCCGGATAGACCATGCCCGGATGCTGCTTGAGGGCTTCTTCGTCGAGATCGATACCCAGCCCCGGCGCGGTGGGCAGCTCGATGTAACCGTTCTTCGGCTTTAACTGGTTCGGCGATATCTTGTCGCAAAACTCGACGAACGGCAGGAAGTACTCGGTGATGATGAAATTCGGCATCACCGCCGACGCGTGCACGGTCGACGACAATCCCAGCGTAGTGGAATTGTAATTGTGCGGCGACATCGCGACCATGTACGGCTCGGCCATCGCGGCGATTTCCTTCAATTCGAGTATGCCGCCGCAGCACGCGACGTCCGGATTCAAAATATCCGCCGCGCGCGCTTCCAGGAGCGGGCGGAATCCCTGTTTGAGGTACGTCGCCTCGCCGATCACGATTGGCAACCCGGTCGCGCGCCGGATTTCGGCAAGTCCCTCCGCGTTCTCCGCGATACACGGCTCTTCCATCCAGTAAAGCCCGAATTCGGCCAGTTTTTTGTCGAGCGGAATCGCGTGCATCGGCGCCAGCCGGCGATGCTGGTCGATAAGGATGTCGACATCCGGCCCCACCGCGTCGCGCACCGCCTTGATCACGGCGATCGCGCGCGCTTCGTGTACTTTCGGTATCCAGCTGCGCCACGGCGCCGGCAACGGATCAAGCTTCAACGCGGTGAATCCCTGCGCGACGACTTTCTCCGCCGCGCGCGCGTAATCGGCGGGCTCCTTCAGCTGATAACTCCAGCCGTTCGCATACACGCGTATGCGGTCGCGGCAACGCCCGCCAAGCAGGTTGTACACCGGCTGCTTGCACGCCTTGCCGGCGATGTCCCACATCGCCTGTTCGATGCCGCTGATCGCGCAAAACAACTCGAGCGATCCGCGGCGCGCCGCGTAATCGTCGAACGCGATTTGCGTGAAATGCTTGATGTTGAACGGGTCACGCCCGACCGCGTACTTGCCGAGTGCGGTGAGTTGCGCCACCACCGCGGTGTCGCGGTCGTATTGCGAGTAAGCCTCGCCCCAGCCGTGGATGCCGGCGTCGGTTTCGACCTTGACGAAAATCAGGTTCTTGCGCCAGCCCGGATGCACCGTGTACGGCTTCACTGCGGTGATTTTCAATTTGCTTTCCCCTAAATCAACTTGATATGCGAGCGGCTGACTGCAGCTTGCGCGCAGCCGCTTAACCTTCCATACTATGTTCGCATATTTCGAACAATTGTTCTTAACGTCGCCCTGCGCGCAGTCCCACGGATCGGGAGGAACCGATATGAATAAAATGATCGCGGCCGTGTGCTGCGCGTGCCTGGTTGCCGGCAATGCAGCGGCGCAAAACTATCCGGTCAAAGCGGTACGCATTATCGTGCCGTATCCGCCGGGCGGCACTTCCGACATCCTGGCGCGGCTGTTGAGCCAGAAACTCAACGAAGTGTTCGGCCAGCCGATCGTCGTCGAAAACCGGCCCGGCGCCAACGGCAACATCGGCGCCGACCTGGTCGCAAAATCGGCGCCCGACGGCTACACCATGCTGCTCGCCGATCTGGGCGCGCTGACGATCAGCCCCAGCATCTACAAACTGCCGTTCGACGTGGTCAGGGATTTCGCGCCGGTGACCATGGTGACCTATTCGCCGCACCTGCTGGCAGTGCACCCGTCGGTGCCGGTGAGGTCCGTGAAGGAACTGGTCGCGCTTGCCAAGTCGAAACCGGGCCTGCTCAACTTTGCCGTCTCGGGAATAGGTGGCGCGCCGCATCTGGCCGGCATCGCTTTCGAAGCGCAGACCGGCGTCAAATGGACCTACATCCCGTACAAAGGCGGCGCGGATGCCATCATCGGTCTTGCTTCCGGCCAGGCGGACGCGATATTCAACGGCATGCTCGCGACCTATCCGCACGTAAAATCGGGCAAGCTCAAACTCATCGCGGTATCGAGCTCGAAGCGCGTCGCCTCGATACCCGACGTGCCGACGGTCGCCGAAGCGGGGCTCACGGGCTTCGAGACCGGCTCGTGGCAGGGCATCGTCGCGGCGGCGGGCACGCCGAAAGACGTCGTCGGCCGGCTCAACAGTGAAATTTCGCGCATTCTCAACACCCCCGAGATGAAGGAGAACCTCGCCAGGCAGGGCGCCGAGGTTTACACCATGACCCCGGAGCAACTCGGTAATTGGCTGAAAATCGAAATCGACAAGTGGGCGAAAATCGTCAAGGCCGCCGGCCTCAAGCTCGAATAATTCGCCGCCATCACCAACAAAAAAGCCCGCTCGCGAGGGCTTTTTTTGCGCTTATTCGCTGCGCGCGTTGACGTTCAGCAACTGGCCGATTTTTTCCGACGCTTTGAGGCCCGAGCCGGTCAGCACCAGAACTGTGGTCTCTGCCGGCGCGATCGCGCCGTCCTTCAACAACAGCCGCAAACCGGCCGCT
>JANNPG010000210.1:0-6560 GCA_031399805.1 Betaproteobacteria bacterium
TTGCGGCTGCTCACTCGCGCGCAAGCGGATATCCGGGCGCAGGCGCAGCGCGTGCGGCCGGCGCTCGCCGCCGCTGTCGCCAGCCATGCCGACGCAAAAATCATCGCCTGTGCGAGCCAGATCGGCAGCGGCGCGCTGCCCGTCGACGCATTGCCGAGCGCCGGCATCGCGCTGACGCCGCGCGCGAAGCGCAAAAGCGGCGCGGCCGACGCGCTGTCCGCGGCATTTCGCGCGCTGCCGGTGCCTGTCATCGGCCACATCAGGGACGGCGCCTTCGTCCTCGATCTGCGCTGCCTCGACGATGAGGCGGCTTTCATCGCGCAATTGAATCAAATGAAAATCTGAATTAACCGCCAAGACACCAAGCACGCCAAGGAATACGTGACAGAAAAACAACATAATTGTGGCTTTTTTTGTTGGATCAATTTTTGCTTTTCCTGGCGTTCTTGGCGTCTTGGCGGCAAAGGACTTGATAAGGAATTAATCGAGTGATAGTCGCCACCGCCGGACATATCGACCACGGCAAAACGACACTGGTCAAAGCGCTGACCGGTGTCGACACCGACCGTCTGCCGGAAGAAAAAGCGCGCGGCATTTCCATCGACCTCGGTTTCGCGTATCGCAAGACGGCCGCCGGCGACGTGATCGGCTTTGTCGACGTCCCCGGGCACGAGCGCTTCGTGCGTAACATGCTGGCCGGCGTGTGCGGCATCGATTACGTCATGCTGATCGTCGCCGCCGACGACGGCGTCATGCCGCAGACCGTCGAACATCTGCATATCGTCGATCTGCTGACGGTCAGGCGCGGCATCGCCGTCATCACCAAGACCGACCGCGTCCCCGCCGAACGCGTCGCTGAAGTCGCAGCAAAGGTGCGCGCCCTGCTCGCGCCCACCGCGCTCGCCGCGATTGAAATACTGCCGGTGTCGGCGATCATCGGCGATGGCATCGAGAAGCTGCGCGACGCGTTGGCAGCCGCCGCGCGCGAACACGGTGGCCGCGAGCACGCCGGCCGCAATCTGCGCTACGCGATCGACCGCGTCTTCACCGTGGCCGGCAGCGGCACCGTCGTCACCGGCACGGTATTCAACGGCACTGTCGCGGCGGGCGACAAATTGACGCTCTCACCGAGCGGCATCGAAGTGCGCGTGCGCGGCGTCCAGAAAGACGGGCAGGCCGCGCAGGTTGCGAACGCCGGCGAACGGTGCGCATTGAATCTTACGGGCGCGGATGTCGGGCAAATCCATCGCGGCGACTGGGTGGTTGCGCCGGCTATTCACGCGCCGACGCAGCGCCTCGATGTGCGCCTGCAACTGCTCGCGAGTGAAGCGCAGCCGCTCAAGCACTGGACGCCGGTGCATCTGCACCTCGGGACGGCGGACGTCACTGCGCGGGTGGCGATCCGGCGCGGCGCATCCATCGCTCCCGGCGCCTCCGGGCTCATGCAATTGATCGCCGACAAGCCGCTGGCCGCGCTCAATGGCGACCGCTTTATCCTGCGCGATCAGTCCGCGATGCGCACCATCGGCGGCGGCACGGTTATCGACCCGTTTGTAACGTCGGCCCGGCGCAATGCGCAAACGCGTGCCGCCCAGCTTGCTGCTCTCGAACACACCGATCCCGATGCGGCACTCACCGCGCTGCTGGCGTGTTCGCCCGCCGGCGTCGATCTCGCGCAGTTTGAGCGTGCATTCAATCTCACTACCGAGCGCACCGCAGCGCTCATGCAAAAACCCGGCATCGCCATCGTCGGCAAGGAACAACGCGTAGCACTCCCGCGCGCGACGGTCGACGGCGTTAAGCAAGGGGCTGTCGAGGCACTGACGCGTTTTCACCACGAATCGCCCCAAGCCACAGGCATGGAAATCGCCACCCTGCGCAAGCAACTGGCACCCGGTCTGCCGGCGGCCACGTTTACCGCCGTGCTGCGCGAACTCGGCGACGAAAAGAAAATCGAAGTTGCCGGATCACACGCGCGCCTGCCCATGCACGTTGCGACCGACAATCCCGCCGACGAGAAAATGTGGCAGTCCTTGAAACCGCTGCTCGACAACGCGGGTTTCAACGTGCTGCCGCTGCGGGAACTCGCGCCCGCCACCAACATCAAGGAAGCCCTCTTGAGGGATTTCATGCATCGCAAGGCGCGCACCGGCGAAGTGATACGCGTCACACCCGAGCGCTTCTATCCGCGCGCAACCCTTGCCCAGCTCGCGGCCGTCGCGCAGCTCGTCACGCAGACCGTGCCGGGCGGACAGTTCACGGCCGCGCAATTCCGCGACCGTAGCGGCGTCGGGCGCGGTCTGGCCATCGAAATTCTCGAATGTCTCGACCGGCTCGGCATAACACAGCGTATCGGCGACGTGCGCAAAATGCGCAAGGATTTCGTGCCGATACTCGGGCCGGCCGTGGCGCCGCCCGCTCCGCCGCCGTCAAAACCGCAGGCCGCGGTCAAGCCGAATCAGCAACCGCCGCGACGCAATCCGCCGCACCACTTCAAACGCTGAGATTCAATCGCCAAGAGGGAACCATGGCAGTTTCGAACTACGACGTGATCGTCATCGGCGCCGGCATCACCGGCCTCACCGCCGCCAGGCAGGCGGTGCAGGGAGGACTCAAAACCGCCAGCATTGAAGCGCTGCTGTTCGGCGGACTCGTCGTCAATATCAACGTGCTCGACGGCGAAATGCAGGGGTCGGGCACCGACCTTGCGTCCAACCTGATGATGGAAATATCCGAGCTCGGCGTGGAGAACCTCTCTGAGACCGTAACGGCGATTGCGCGCGAGGGCAACAAACTGACCGTGACGACCGACGCGGGAACGCATCACGCGCGTGCCGTCATCGTCGCCTCCGGCGCCAGACTAAAACGCCTCGGCATTGCGGGCGAAGCCGAATTCGAATACAAGGGCGTCTCGCAATGCGCCGACTGCGACGGCCCCATGTATAAGGACGAGGAAGTGGTGGTGGTCGGCGGCGGCGATTCGGCACTGCAGGAAGCGCTCGTGCTCGCGGAATTCTGCAAGCGCGTGCACCTCGTGCATCGCGGCACACAATTCCGCGCGCACAAGCGGCTCATCGACGCGGTCGCCGCGCACGTCAACATCGTGCCGGTATGGAACAGCGTCGCCGAGGAAATTCTCGGCGGCAAAATGGTCGAGAAAGTGCGCGTGCGCAATGTCGCCACCAACGCAGCGAGCGACATTGCCTGCACCGGATTCTTCGCTTACATCGGTCTGCAGCCGGCGTGCGAGTTCGTTCCGGCGGAAGTCGCGCGCGATGCCAACGGCTTACTCGTCACTGACTCTGCGTTGCAAACCAAAATGCCCGGACTGTTCGCGGCCGGCGCCGTGCGCGCGGGCTATGGCGGCTTGCTCACGCACGCAATGGCCGACGGCAAAGCCGCGGCGCTGGGTATGAGCGCGCAGCTCGGCGGGTGATTTCCCTTTCCCCTATAATTGAACGTGAGTAAAGTAGCTTATGCGAGGGCCCGTCATCAACGCGGACGCCCGCAAGCGGGCGCCGGTTATGGGGCCGCACGCTGAGAACAGCAGGACTTATTTAGAACGGAAGGGAATCGCTCCCGGTGGGGCGGCCGGACTTCAAACCCGGTGAGGGCCGTATTCGGTTCTGTGTGGGTTCGACTCCCACTCTCTTCCGCCATTCCAACCGCAATGAGCGGATCGCGAAATCTGGCATGGAGGATTGCATGGCACGCTCCACCACCAAGACCAACGAACCGCGCTATGACGTAATCTGGCCGTTGAGCCGCAAAGCCGTGAAACGCACGGCCGCGGCGCCGCGCATACCCGATCTCAACGGCAAAACCGTGTGCGAGTTGTGGGACGTCATTTTTCGCGGCGAGACGATTTATCCGCTCGTGCGCGAATACATCAAGGCGCGCTTTCCCGGCGTGAAATTCGTCGGCTATGCGGAGTTCGGCAACTTCCACGGCGCACGCGAGCATCAGGTCACGGCCACCATTCCCGACAAGTTGCGCGCGCACAAGGCCGACGCCGCCATCGTCGGCATCGGCGCCTGAGGCAGCTGCACGCCCGCCGTGTTGCGGGCTGCAGCGATGGTCGAAAGACTCGGCATTCCGACCGCGTCCATCATCGGCTCCGGCTTTTTGAAGCAGGCCGAGGTCATCACCAAAGGTCTCGGTGTACCGCTCGCGATGGGAATCTATCCCGGCGCGCCCATGGTCGACAGCGAAGCCGAATTGAAGCGCAAGGTCGAAGAAGTACTGGCGCCGGGACTGCTCAAGGGATTAACCGGGGAGGCGCCGAGCGCCGATGAAACAACAGCGGAGCCACAGCCGGGCGAAATCATACTAAGCGGCACGTTCGATAAAGTGCAGGAACATTTCCATCGCCAGCTATGGACCGATGGTCTGCCCATCGTGCCGCCGACGCGCGAGCGCGTCGAACAGTGGGCCGACGTCATCGGCGGCAGCTTCACCTACTGGGCGCACACCGGATTCAAAACCGGCTTGTGGAGCCCGCTCATCGTCGCCGGACCCAGCATCGCAGGCGTGATCGCGAAAGAATGGTCGAAATCCTCGTCGCCGGCGACCCCGGCCGCAACCAGTCGCGCGCTTACATGAGCAACCACGTGCAGGGCCCGCCCACCAGCAGGAAAGTTGAGCTGCCGAAGAACTGGACGCAACTGCTCGCGGGCCGCAATCACTGAATGGCCACCTCCCTGCGCTGCGGCGCGCAGCCTATTGTCGTTACGCTTGACGTAACGGCTAAGCGGTTGTTATGCTGCGCCCATGATCGTAAGCTTTCGCGATAAACGCACGCGCGAATTCGCAAAGGGCAAGTTCGTCAAGGCCTTTTCGGGAATTTCCCGGCAGGCTGAAATGAAACTCGATCAGATCGAGGCAGCGGCGTCACTGAAAGACCTCGCGGCACTTCCGGGAAACCGGTTCGAAGCCCTGAAGGGCGACCGCAAGGGTCAGTACAGCATTCGCATCAACGATCAATGGCGCGTCTGTTTCGAATGGCCGGATCGCTCGCGCGGACCGGTGAACGTCGAGATCGTGGACTATCACTGAGGATTACAACATGGCACGCACCGCAATTCACCCCGGCGAACACCTCGCTGAGCAGCTCAAGGAACTCGGCATGAGCGCCGCCGAACTCGGCCGGCAACTCAAGGTTCCGACCAACCGGATCACCGGGATCCTCAACGGACAGCGCGCGATTACCGGGGACAGCGCCCTGCGACTCGCGCATTTCTTTGGCACCAGCCCTGAATTCTGGCTGAACTTGCAGAAGCTCTACGAATTGCGGCTCGCAGAAGCGAAGGTCGGGGCAACAATTCGGCGTTTGCCGCGGCTACGTGAAGCGTCCAAATCCGCGTCGCGTGGCACGCAGGCTCGCGCAGCTTAAGTGCTGTACGGGCAACCCACGCAAATCGCGCTTAAGCTTAGTGATCATGAAAGAAGCCAACGCCCGCATCAAGATTAACAAATTGCCCGAAGCGGCTGGCTGGCGTTTCTTTCCAGAAGGCAACGCGCCTGCCAACATTCGACTCGAACCCAGTGTCACGATCAAGTCGGCGGGCCACCTCGCAACCGTATGCGCTGGCTGGCGATCAGCACGGCACGACGATCGAAGGCGGTGCCCGATCTGCCGACCATCGCCGAAACCGGCGTGCCCGGGCTCGATGTCGGCGGCTGGTACGGCGTGCTCGCCCCCGCCCGCACGCCGCAACCGGTCGTCGCCCTTCTCAGCAGCGAAATCATCAAGGCGCTCAAAGCGCCCGATGTCGGCGAGCGGTTCGCGGTCGATGGCTCGGAGCCCATCGGCCGCACACCGGAAAACTTCGCGGCTTACATCAAGTCCGAGATCGCCAAATGGGCGAAGGTCGTCAGGGAAACCGGTATAAAGGCGGAGTAAACTGCAACTCTTTCAATTCAAAATCTTGAACCGCAAAGGTCGCGAAGGACGCCAAGGGAATCCGGATAAACAGCATACAGTGAAAGATTTTTTTGAGGTGTGATATGGCAATAGCACTCGATCTCGCGCAACGCATCACCGCGCTGAATTACGACAGCCTGCCGCCGGCCGCCATTCACTGGGCCAAGGTCGGCATACTCGACACCGTCGGCGTGATACTCGCGGGCAGCCGCGAGAACGCGGCGCGCCTTGCGGGATTGGCGCTGGCCTCCGGCGCGGGGCCCAGCCATGTGTTCGGCAGCGACCGGCGGGTGAATCCACTCGATGCCGCGCTCGTCAATGGCGCCGCCTCGCACGCGCTCGATTTCGACGATTGCAACAACACGTTCGGCGGGCATCCGTCGGCGCCCATACTGCCCGCGCTGTTCGCACTCGCGGACGAGACCGGCGCGAGCGGGCGCGATTTCCTTGCCGCCTACGTCGCGGGGTTTGAAGTCGAGACCAAGATCGCACTCGGCGTCAATTTCCATCATTACACCAAGGGCTGGCATCCGACGGCGACGCTCGGGGTGTTCGGATCGGCGGCGGCCTCGGCCCATCTGATCGGGCTCGATGCATCGCGGACCGCGATCGCGCTGGCGCTGGCGGCTTCCATGGC
>JANNPG010000230.1:0-9018 GCA_031399805.1 Betaproteobacteria bacterium
CGCGCGGCGATCGACGCTGACGGTGGCGAGCGTCGAGATGAGATCGTGGATCAACAGCAGCGGCACGGCGAGCTTCAACGCGATGAAATGCACCAGCAGCGGAATCGCGATCGTCGCCGAACCGAAGCCGGAGATGCCGCGCACGAAGAAGGCGAGAAAAACGATCAGCGCGGCAGCAGCCAGCGCCTCCGCGCTCACGCGCGCTTGCCCCGCTCAATGATGATGCCGAGCTTTTTGACGTTGCGCAGGGGGGCCAGCTTGGCGATGCTGACCTTGATCCACGGCGCCTTAAACTCGTGCATGATGGTCTCCGCAATCGCTTCGCCGGCTTTCTCCAGCAGCAGGAAATGCTGTTCCTTGAACAATTGCTCGATGCGGCCGACGACCCGGCTGTAATCTATGGTGTCGTCGATTCTGCCGCTTTTCGCCGCGTGTTCGCCGCGCAGCCCGACTTCGAGGTCGAGCTGTATCGTCTGCGGGACGGTTTTTTCCCACTCGTAGATGCCGATCAGCGTTTCGATCTTCAGTTCACTGATGAATATGATGTCCATTTCGAAACGGTGATGAGTGATGAGCAATGGGTGATGGGGAAAAGCAAAAACGTCAAGCGGCGCGGTTTTTGGTTAGAATCGGCGCTTATTCTATTTCAAATCATGCGATGACCATAGTACTTGTACTGATTGCCTACTTGATCGGTTCGATTTCGTTTGCGGTAGTGGTGAGCCGCGCGATGGGATTGCCGGACCCGCGCAGTTACGGCTCAAAAAATCCCGGCGCGACCAACGTGTTGCGCACAGGTCGGAAAGTCGCCGCCGCGCTGACTCTATTGGGTGACGCCGGCAAAGGCTGGCTCGCGGTTTTTCTGACCGATTATTTTTTTGCGACAGAAGTGCCGCCGGCTTACAAGATCGCGCCGGTTGCGGTGGCAGTGGTGATCGGCCACATGTACCCGGTGTTCCATCGTTTTCAGGGCGGCAAAGGGGTCTCGACCGCGCTCGGCGTGTTGCTCGCGTTGAACGTGTGGCTGGCGGCAGGCGCGGCATCGACGTGGGTCATCATTGCGCTGTTCTTCCGCATGTCCTCGCTCGCCGCTTTGATTGCGGCAGTGTCGGCGCCGGTTTTCTGCTACATGCTGTTCGGGATTCATCCCTACACCGCGGCGGTGGGCTTGATTTCACTCCTGCTGATCTGGCGTCACAAATCCAACATCAGGAATCTGCTTGCGGGCAAAGAGGGGCGCATCGGCGAGAAGAAATAGGATTCAGGATTGAGGAGAGCGAAGCGAGGAGCCGAGGATTGAGGGAACTCTTAAACCGTTTGGACTCTCGGGTTTCACCAGTGCAAGGTCCCAGCGCGGTTTGACCGAAAAGCTGCCGTTCCCTGATTCCTGGGCCCCTCGCTTCGCTCTCCCCACTCCCGAATCCTGCATTCGCAGCGCCGCCGCAAACGCAATCATCGCGCCGTTGTCGGTGCAGAATTCGGGCGGCGGGAAATGCACTTTGAATCCCTTGCGATCGCCGGCGTGCGTTAAGCGCACGCGTAGTTCCTTATTGGCGCCAACTCCGCCGGCTACCACCAGGTGACTGACGCCGCAGCGCTCGAGAGCCGCCAGCGATTTGGCCACCAGCACGTCGACGATGGCGGCCTGGAATTCGGCAGCGATGTCGGCACGCGCTTGCGCGTTCAGTTCGCGGCCCTTGACCTGCAGCACGACCGCGGTCTTGAGCCCGCTGAAGCTGAAATCGAGATCGCCGCTGTGCAGCATCGGTCGCGGCAGCTTGACGCGACCGGGTGTTCCTTGTGCGGCGAGTTTGGCGAGTTCGGGCCCGCCCGGATAGCCGAGGCCGAGTAATTTTGCCGTCTTGTCGAACGCTTCGCCCGCCGCGTCGTCGAGCGTTTCGCCCAGCAATTCGTACGCGCCGACGCCGTCGACCCGCATTAACTGGCTGTGGCCGCCCGAAACAAGCAGCGCGATGAACGGAAATGCGGGCGCCGGCTTCACCATTATCGGCGAGAGCAGGTGGCCTTCGAGGTGATGGATGCCGAGGGCCGGCACGCCCAGCGCATACGCCAGACCGTGCGCGATGCTGGCACCCACCAATAACGCGCCGGCGAGTCCAGGTCCCTGGGTGTAGGCGACCGCGCTGACATCGGAGAGCGTACTTCCGGACTGCCGCAGGACGTCGCGCGACAGCGGCAACACGCGCCGGATGTGATCGCGCGAGGCAAGTTCGGGCACGACCCCGCCGTAATCGGCGTGCAGCGCTGCCTGCGTGTAGAGGGCGTGCGCGAGCAGTCCGCGCCCGGTGTCGTAGAGCGCGACGCCGGTTTCGTCGCACGAGGTTTCGATGCCTAAAACGAGCATGGGGAGATGAAAAAGGAGGTTAAGAGTCCGTATCAGCATGCAACGCGCACACGTGTTTCATGCTGTTATGGACTCTAAAATCAATGCTTTGACAACGGTTTGGCCGCTGCTATAATACGCGCCTTTCGCAATTCCGACCGGGACACTGAAGTTATGCCGACAGTACGCGTCAAAGAGAACGAACCGTTTGAAGTCGCAATGCGCCGCTTCAAGCGCACCGTGGAAAAAACCGGGTTGCTGACCGAACTGCGCGCGCGCGAGTTCTACGAAAAGCCCACCTCCGAACGCAAACGCAAGCATGCCGCAGCCGTCAAGCGCCACTACAAGCGCCTGCGTTCGCACATGCTGCCGCCGAAACTGTTCTAAGACCCCGTGAAGGGTGAATGAGTGAAGGGTGAAGGGTAACAACCTTCGCCCTTTTTGCTTTTTTCAATACCCATTACCCATCACCCATCGCTCATCACCCATCACATGTCCCTCAAAGCCAAAATCACTGACGATATGAAGGCCGCGATGCGCGCCAAGGATGCGCCGCGGCTGTCGGCCATTCGCTTGTTGCTGGCGGCGACGAAGCAAAAAGAAGTCGACGAGCGCATCGAGTTGTCCGATACCGACGTGGTGACCATCATCGACAAGATGCTCAAGCAGCGCCGCGAATCGATCGTGCAATACGAGAAAGGCGCCCGCCCGGATCTCGCCGGGATCGAGAAGTTCGAGATGGGCGTGCTGCAGGCCTATATGCCGCAGGCGCTGTCCGACGCCGAAGTCGAGGCCGAGATTGCCGCGGCATTGCAGGCGACCGGCGCCAAAGCAATCGCCGATATGGGTAAAGTCATGGCGGTGCTGAAGCCCAAACTGGCCGGCAAGGCCGATATGGGCAAAGTGTCGGCGCTCATCAAGGCCAGGCTCGCCGGCTAGTTTCTGCGCGCGCTGGAACTCGCGCCGGAATCGATTATCATTAGGATTGTGGAGGTAATGCGGATTGGGTGTTCCTCAATCCTCGACTCCTCGCTTCGCTCTCCTCAATCCTCGATCCTTGCGAATTGATACCACAATCCTTCATTCAGGACCTGCTGAACCGCGTCGACATCGTCGACGTGGTCGAACGCTACGTGCCGTTGAAGAAGGCGGGCGCCAATTACGTTGCGTGCTGTCCGTTCCATGGCGAGAAGACGCCGTCGTTCACGGTCAGCCAGACTAAACAGTTCTATCACTGCTTCGGCTGCGGCGCGCACGGCACCGCGATCGGTTTCATGATCGAGTACGCCGGCGTCGGCTTCATCGATGCGGTCAAAGATCTCGCGCAAAGCGCAGGCATGCAGATGCCCGAATTCAAAGCCGAGCGCCCGCGCGGCAAGACCGAAGAGGGCGACGATCTCTACGCAATTTTGCTCAAGGCCGCCCAGTATTACCGGCAGCAATTGAAAAACGCGCCGCGCGCGATCGACTATCTGAAAAACCGCGGCCTGTCGGGCGACGTCGCCAAAGAGTTCGGCGTCGGCTATGCGCCGGACGGGTGGCAGAATCTGCAGTCCGAATTTCCCGATTACAACAACAAGGCGCTGGTTGCCGCGGGGATGGTGATTCAGGGCGACGAGGGCAAACGCTACGATCGTTTTCGCGATCGCATCATGTTCCCGATTGTCGATCAGCGCGGCCATATCATCGGTTTCGGCGGACGCGTGCTCGACAAGGGCGAGCCCAAGTACCTCAACTCTCCCGAGACCGCGTTGTTCGAAAAGGGGCGCGAACTCTATGGCCTGTATCAGGCGCGGCGCGCGATACGCGACGCCGGCCGCGTGATCGTGGTCGAGGGTTACATGGATGTGGTCGCATTGGCGCAGTCCGGGATCGGTAATGCGGTCGCCACGCTCGGCACGGCGACGACGCCGACCCAAGTGCAGAAGCTCCTGCGCCAGGCCAGGGAAATCGTGTTCTGTTTCGACGGCGACGATGCCGGCCGCCGCGCCGCATGGCGCGCCCTTGAGAACAGCCTCGAGCAACTGGTCGACGGCAAACTGCTTTCCTTCCTGTTTCTGCCGCAAGGCGAGGATCCCGACTCCTATGTGCGCAAGCTCGGCAAGCAGGCATTTGAAAAACTTCTCGGCGACGCCAAGCCGCTGTCGCAGTTTCTGCTCGACGAACTCAAGTCGCGCGTCGATCTCAACACCCACGAAGGCCGTGCGCGGATGCTGCAGGAGGCGCGCCCGCTGGTGAAACAGGTGGCGGCGCCGTTATTGTCGCTGATGCTGCGTAAGCAGTTCGCGCAGGTCGCCGGTATCTCCCAGCAAGAACTCGACGCGCAATTCCAGGTCAAATCGACTGTTGCGGCCGCCGCGCCGCGCAAAAATCCGCCGGTGCAACATTCCATCGTGCGCGCCTTGATCGAACTTGCGATGTCCCACCCGCAATTTGCGCAGCATGTCGACCGCGCGGCACTCGAACTGGCGCGAGGAATCACCGAGATTAACCAGCGCGAACTCACGACGCTGATAGCCATGCTCGATGTGGCCGGCATCGGCGAAACGGTAAACAATTGGCCGGAATATTTCCGCGACAGCGAGCACGAAGAATTGCTGCGGCAGGTCGAATCCGGTTTATTCAAGCGGCACGAAATGAATTTGAGCCCCGATGAGATCAGGACGGAATTCAGCGACGGCTGGGCCCAATTGCTTGAAATGATTCGTAAAGGGCAATTAACGGCGCTAAACGAAAAGTCAAAAAAACAAGACCTTAGCAGTGAGGATAAGGATCACTACCGGCGTTTGTCCAAGCCCACGCAGAGCGCGGTCCCGAAGTGATAAGAGAGCTGTTTTAAGGTATAATTTCCGGTTTTTCCGCGTAAACCCACCCGAGAGGTGAGATTGGCTATGGCAAAACCCAAAAAAGCGACGAAATCACGCGCGGCGGCCAGGAAAAAGCCGGTGGCCAGGAAAAAGCCCGTATTGAAGAAAGCCAAAGCCAAGGCCAAACCGGCGAAGAAAGCCGCGCCGCGCAAGGCGGTGGCGCACAAACCGGCGCGCGTTGAAGCGCCCAAGCAACCCAAGAAACTCACGCCCAAGCAGTTTGCGGCGAAGTTGAAGGCCGAGCAGAAAGAGGCCAAGGCGCGCGCGAAGGCTGCGTTGAAGGCCGGCAAGGCAGCGCTTAAGGCCGGCAAGGCGGCGCCGGCAACGCCCGCCGCAACCGAGATCAAACCGAAGACCCGCCAGCGCCTGACCGCCAAGGAAAAAGCGCTGGTGCGCGAATTCGAGCGCAAGGAGTTGTCGCCGGCCGAAGCCGAAGCGCGCCGCCTGCGCCTGAAGAACCTGATCGTGCTCGGCAAAGAGCGCAGCTACCTGACCTACGCCGAGGTCAACGATCATCTGCCCGACGACATGATGGACGCCGAGCAGATCGAAAACATCATCGCCATGATCAACGACATGGGTATCCATGTCTATGACGAGGCGCCGGATGCCGAAACGCTGCTGATGTCGGATGCGCCGCCGGCGGTGGCGGACGAAGATGTCGTCGAGCAGGCCGAAGCGGCGCTCTCGACCGTCGATTCCGAGTTCGGCCGCACCACCGACCCGGTGCGCATGTACATGCGCGAGATGGGTTCGGTCGAACTCCTGACGCGCGAGGGCGAAATCGAAATCGCCAAGCGCATCGAAGACGGTTTGAAGCACATGATCCAGGCGATCTCCGCGTGCCCGACCACCATCGCGGAAATCCTGGCGCTCGCCGACCGCATCGAGAAGGACGAGATTCGCGTCGACGAAGTGGTCGACGGGCTCGTCGATCCGACGGCCGACGAACTCGCCGCCGAAGCGGCCGACGAAGAGGAAGAGGAAGCCGAAGAGGAAGCGGTCGAAGAAGAGGAAATGAGCGAGGAAGAACAGGCCGCGGTGCAAACCGCCGACCTCCTGCGCTTGAAGGGCGATGCGTTGAAGCGCTTCGCGGTCATCCGCAATCTCTACAACAAAATGCTGCGCGCATTGGCCAAGAACGGCCCGCGCAGCAAGGCCTACCTGCAGGCGCGCGACCAGATTTCCAACGAGCTGATGAATATCCGCTTCGGCGCGAAGCAGGTCGAGGCGCTGTGCGATGGTTTGAGGAAGCTCGTCGAACGCGTGCGCAGCCACGAGCGCGAGATCATGGATCTGTGCATAAACAAGGCGAAGATGCCGCGCCAGCATTTCATCAAGGAGTTTCCGGGCAAGGAAAGCAATCTGCGCTGGGCAGCTATCGAAATCGCCGCGCGCAAGCCGTGGAGCGACACGCTCGCGCGTTTCGAGCCGGCCATTGTGGAGCAGCAGCAGAAGCTGCTCGATCTCCAGAAACGCGTCGGCATCCCGATCAAGGACCTGAAGGAAATCAACCGCCAGATGTCGACCGGCGAAGCGAAAGCGCGCCGCGCCAAGCGCGAAATGACCGAGGCCAACCTGCGTCTTGTCATCTCGATCGCCAAAAAATACACCAACCGCGGTCTGCAGTTTCTCGATCTTATCCAGGAAGGCAACATTGGCCTGATGAAGGCGGTGGACAAGTTCGAATACCGCCGCGGCTACAAGTTTTCGACCTATGCGACATGGTGGATACGCCAGGCGATCACGCGTTCGATCGCCGACCAGGCACGAACGATCCGCATCCCGGTGCACATGATCGAGACCATCAACAAGATGAACCGCATCTCGCGCCAGATTCTGCAGGAAACCGGGCAGGAGCCCGATCCGGCGTTGTTGGCCGAGAAAATGGAAATGCCCGAGGAAAAGATCCGCAAGATCCTCAAGATTTCCAAGGAACCGATTTCGATGGAGACGCCGATCGGCGACGACGACGATTCGCACCTCGGCGATTTCATCGAAGACCAGGCGACGATGGCGCCGTCGGACTCGGCGGTTTACGCGAGCCTGCGCGACGCGACCAAGGACGTGCTCGATACGCTGACGCCGCGCGAAGCGAAAGTGCTGCGCATGCGTTTCGGCATCGAAATGAACACCGACCACACGCTCGAAGAAGTCGGCAAGCAGTTCGACGTCACGCGCGAGCGCATACGTCAGATCGAAGCGAAGGCTCTGCGCAAGCTGCGCCACCCGTCGCGTTCCGAGCGTCTGCGCAGTTTTCTCGATACCGATAGCTGAGCCGGCGGGCGGCAGCGGACCTGTCGCCGCAGTCGCAATGCGTCCAGCCGGTTGCGCCCGCCAAAAACCGACGCGACGGTAAGCTCAAATGTTGTGGAGATTTCTGCGCTCGGCATTCCGGCCGCGCGCCCTGCCCGACGAATTCGTTAACCGCAGCCTCGCCTTGCGCAAGGAAGGCCGGCTGCGCGACGCCGAACAGGCGCTGCGCGAGGCGACGGTGCGGTTTCCCCGTGACGCCATAGTTGCTACCAATCTCGGAGTCGTATTGCTCGAGCAGGACCGGGCCGAAGAGGGTGTCGCGTGCTTGCAGCGCGCGCTCGAATTCGATCCGCGCTGCGCGCCGGCGCACTACAACCTCGCCAACGTTATGCGCGCTTCCGGTCAGCGCGACCTGGCGGCGGAACACTACCGGGCGGCAACCGACGCCGACCCCGGCTTCGCGCCCGCGCGCGAGGAACTGATGCACTGCCTGCTCGAGCTTTGCGACTGGGACCGCGCCGACGTGCAGGCGGATGCGCTGCGCGCGATCATCGCGCGCCGGCCCGCCGCCGAATGGATGCGCTGCGTGTCGCCGCTGACCGCGCTGTATCTCGGACTGGAACCCGCGCTGCTGAAGGAGGTCGCCGCGTACCACGCGGCTGAATCGGCACGCGGCATAGCGCCGGTCGCGCGCAATGTTTTGGCCGGCGCGCAGTCCGCAGACAATAATTCGCGCCTGCGCATCGGCTATCTGTCGCGTGATTTCCGCGACCATCCTGTCGGCCACCTGCTCGCCAACGTGTTTGCGCTACACGATCGCGCGCGCTTCGAAGTCCACGCGTTCTCGTACGGACCGGATGACGGCAGCATCTACCGCAAGGCCATTGCAGCGGGCGTCGATCGCTTCGTCGATGCGCACGCCATGACCGATGCGGCGCTGGCGGCAAACATCGCCGACGCCGGCATCCATGTGCTGGTCGATCTCGCCGGCCATACGACGGGCAACCGCATGCCGGTGCTCGCGCGGCGCCCGGCGCCGGTGCAGGTGCATTACCTGGGATTTCCCGCGACCACCGGCGCATCCTACATCGATTATTTCATTACCGATTCTGTCGCGACGCCGCCGGCGCTGGCCGCCGGGTTCACCGAGAAGCTCGCGTACCTGCCGCAGTGCTTCATGGTGAGCGACGGCGCCGACATTGCGAGTGCTCTGGATGATGCAAGCGCGGCGCCGCAGTTTGCCGCGGATGCAATCGTATTCTGCAATTTCAATAATGCATCGCGCATCACACGCGGCGATTTCGGCGCGTGGATGGAAATCCTGAGCTGTGTGCCGCACAGCGTGCTGTGGTTGCAGGGTGCCAGCACGTCGACGGTGGCGAACCTGCAACGGCAGGCACGAGGGTGCGGCATCGATCCCGCACGGCTGGTCTTTGCTCAACGCGTGTCCACCAAGCGGCAACACCTCGCGCGTCTCGGGCGCGCCGATCTCGTTCTGGACACCATAGGCTGGCATAACGGCCACAGCAGCACGAGCGACGCTTTATGGGC
>JANNPG010000246.1:0-4592 GCA_031399805.1 Betaproteobacteria bacterium
GCGCGCCGCGTTCGTTGGTCGCCACCTGCACGCGCAGGTCGAGCGCGCGCTCCTCAGGGTCGCGCGTGTTGTGCGCGATCAGGTCGAGCGTCTCGGTGTCGAGCACTCCCGCGCGCACAATGCGCACGACGGGCAGCCGTATGCCCTCCTCGAAGATCGAGCGCGAGCCGCCGGCGATCGAGCCCGGCACAGCACCCCCTACGTCGGAGTGATGGCCGACATTGGCGGCGAAGAACTCGACCTTGCCGTCAATAAAAACGGGAGTAACGCAGCTGATATCCGGCAGATGCGTGCCGTTCGCAAGATAGGGATCGTTGCACAGGAACACGTCGCCGTCCTGGATTTTTTCGAGCGGACACGCTTTGAGCACCGCCGCGACGCCGCCGTTGAGCGAGCCGAGATGCAGCGGGATCTGCGTGCCCTGCGCGATCAGCCGGCCGCGCCCGTCGAACAGCCCGACCGAGCAGTCGCGCCGCTCCTTGATATTGGTCGAGAAGCTTGATCGCACCAGCGTGTTGTTCATGTCTTCGGTGATCGACAGGAGGCGATTGCTGAAGACTTCCATCGCAATCGGGTCGAAAATCTTCGGTTCGTGCATGGGATGGTTCATGCGCTGCGACCCACGTTGATGATGATATTGCCGATGCGATCGACCGTTGCGCTCTGCCCCGGCGCGAGCAGCACGGTCGAGCTCATTTCCTCGATCAGCGCGGGGCCCGCGAGCCTGGCGCCGGCAGGCAATTTCGCGCGCGCATGCACCGGCGTGTCGAGCCAGCCGTGTTTCACGCCGAAATAGATATTGCGCTGCGCAGTCGCCGCGGCGGCGACACTGCTGGCGGTGCCGATTTCGCGCAGCGGCGCCTTGGCGACGGCGCCGACCGCCTGCAGGCGGCAATTGACGATCTCGACCGCGCGCCCCGGCACATCGTAGCCGTATTCGCGTTGGTGAGCTGCGGCGAATTCGTTGAGGAATCCCGCCATGCCATCCGCCGCGACGCGCGGCATGGCAACCATCACCTCGAAGTTCTGCCCCTGGTAACGCGTATCAATATGATAGCGAAACGATTGTTCCACCTGTGGCACGCGCTCGCGCTCGAGCCACGCGCGCGCTTCATGCTCCATCTCCGCGAACAGCCCGCACACGTGCTGCCAGCTGTCAGGGGTGACTTCCGCGATTTCGCTGCGCACGAAATCGAAGCTGATGTCGGTCAGCAGCATGCCGCGCGCGCACAGCGTGCCGGGTTCCTGCGGCACGATCACGGTCGAGATCCCGCATTCCGCCGCGACTTCGATTGCGTGCAGCGGCCCCGCTCCGCCATAGGCGAACAACGCGAACTGCGACAAATCGTAGCCGCGCTCGGTCGATACCGAGCGGATCGCACGGCTCATGTTCGCGTTCGCAATGCGAATCACCCCTTCGGCCGCTTGTTCAAGCGCAAGCCCGAGCGGCTGTGCAACCTTTGTTTCTATCACGTCGCGCGCCGCCGTTTCGTCGACTTTGAGCCGGCCGTCGAGCAGCGCAATCGGATTCAGCCGGTGCAGAGTGATTTGCGCATCAGTGATCGTCGGCTCAACGCCGCCGCGCGCGTACGCCGCCGGACCAGGATCGGCACCCGCGCTTTTCGGCCCGACCTTGAGCGCGCCCGCATCGTCCATCCACGCGATGCTGCCGCCGCCGGCGCCGATTACGTGGATGTCGATCATCGGCGTCTTGACCGGATAATCGGCCACCAGCCGGCTCGAGCTGAACAGCGGCTTGCCGCGATAGACGAGCGACACATCGGTGCTGGTGCCGCCGACGTCGAACGTGACGAGGTTCTCGAAACCGGCAACACGTCCGATCTCGGCCGCGCCGACCACGCCCGCCGCGGGCCCCGAGAGGCAGGTGCGCACCGGGTACGCGCGCACCGCGCGCATCGACATCAACCCGCCGTTGGAATGTATCGTGAACGGTTCAACACTGATGCCAAGGTTTTTTACGCGCGCGAGAAAGCCTTCGAGGTAGGTCTCCATGCGCGGGCCGACCGCGGCGTTGAGCAATGTCGTCGACCACCGTTCGTACTCGCGGAATTCCGGCAGCACTTCGCTCGACACGCTGATGTAGGCGTCGGGCAAAACGCGCTCGACCACGCGGCGCGCCGCCTGCTCGTGCGCAGGATTGCGGTAAGAATGCAGAAAGCACACGGCGACGGATTTGACGCCGGCGGATTTGAGGTGACCCGCCGCGGCTTCGACTTCACGCTCGTCGAGCGCCGCGATCACCTCGCCGTGCGCGTCGACGCGCTCGCCGATTTCGAACCGGTGCTCGCGCGCCGCGAGCGGCGGCGGCTTCACCACGCCGTAGTCAAATAGATGCGGCCGCACCTGGCGGCCGATTTCGATCACATCGCGAAATCCTTTGGTGGTCAACAAGCCGGTGACCGCGCCGCACCGTTCGATCACGAGATTGGTCGCGACCGTCGTGCCGTGGCCGATGTGGCCGACCTCTGCCGGCGCGATCGAATGCATCCTGAGCAGGTCGGCAATGCCCTGCTCGATCGCCTGCGACGGATCGCGCGGGGTGGATGCCACCTTGTGATAGCTGACCTGTCCGTCCTTCTCGCGCAGCAGCGTGAAGTCCGTGAACGTGCCGCCGACATCGATGCCGATTCGATACACGCGCTCTTTACTCAGCCTTGATGCCGGCGTCCTGGATCACCTTGCGCCACTTGATGATTTCGCTGCTGACACGCGTGGCGAAAACCGCGGGATTGCTCGCCACGATATCCACGCCCTGGCCGGCAAGCAGCTCGCGCATGCTGGGCGTGCCGAGCACGCGCGCGGTGTCCTCGCTGACCTTGCGGATAACTTCGGGCGGCGCGCCGGCGGGCGCGAACAACCCGAACCATACGATCGCCTCGAAACCCGGGTAGCCCGACTCGGCGACAGTCGGCACCTGCGGCGCAATCGGCGCGCGTTTGAGGCTGCTCACCGCGAGCGTGCGCAGCCTGCCCGTCTGCACGTGCGGCAGCGAGGTCATGATCACGTCGAACATCAGCGACAAATGGCCTCCCAGGAGTTCGATCAACGCCGGCCCGGTGCCCTTGTACGGCACGTGCACCATTTTTATTTTTGCCACCGATTGGAACAGTTCCATCGCCATGTGCGAGGTGCTGCCGGTGCCGGCGGTGCCGTAGTTGAGCTCGTTCGGATGCGCCTTCGCGAGCGCGATGAGTTCCTTCAGCGATTTCACCGGGATCGAGGGATGCACCGACAGCATCTGCGGAATGGTCGCGATCTCGGTGATCGGCGCGAAATCGCGCTGCGGGTCGAATGGCAGCTTCGCGTACAGCGAAGCTGCCACCGCGTTGGTGGTATTCGTTCCCAAGAGCAGCGTGTAGCCGTCCGCCGGCGCTTTGGCCACGTAATCGGAACCGACGATACCGCCGCCGCCCGCGCGGTTATCGACGATCACCGGCTGCTTCCATGCTTCGTTGAGCCGTTGCGCTACTTGACGCGCGAGCAGATCGGTCGAACCGCCGGCCGCGAACGCCACGACGATGCGTACCGTCCTGGCGGGATAAACATCAGCGGCAACGACCGTGCCGCACACGGCAAACCACATCAGGATCGATGCAACCAGGCGCAAAAACAAGTTCATGGCCACTCCCGTTAGTAGATAGAAGCAGATCGACTTTCGTATGCATCCTGCCGCGCTTTGGTAGGCGAAGGACCGAATACCGTGCCCGGCCCCCGTGTAGTTGCTCAGTCGAAGATAGCACCTGATGCTGGCAGGGTCAACGCAACGGGGTTTACCGGGCGACGTTCAGAAAACGCTCGAGCAGTTTTCTCTTTTCTGCACAGCGCGGGTCATTCCAACACGAACCGTAGGCTTTGGCGAGCTTGCCGCGACGATAAATTTTGATCGCGAACGGCTTGTGCATGAGCACCGTGTGCACATAGCTCGCAAATGCCTCGGCGAAATCGTCGCCCGGCCTGGTGGCGGCATACAAGGTGGAGAAATTCGTGCGCTCCAGATTGTCATAAGTCGCCACCATTTGGTCGGCGGCGAGCTTCGCGCCGAAATAATAAACGACGTCCTTGCGCTGAGGAAACGATGCGTCGAAGAGTGTGACGAATTGATTGTTCGGCCGGTCGACAGCCCACGACAGCAGGAAGAAGGCGAAATTGTCCGTTGACGACACGTCTTTGGGCTCGATATCCCAAAACGGATGGAAGTTTTCCTTGATCGCCAGCACATGCGCCAGCTCGTGCAGCAGGATGTACTGAATCGCATTCTTCCGGTTGTTCAACTCCGGTGTTTCAATTTCCGCCGTCAACCTGAAACCGGGGCTCGCTGCGAACGGCGTATTCTCCTTCCACGTCGCCCACGCATTGGCTGAGCGTTTGTCGAGGGTGGCCGCATCCAGTACGGTGTACCCCGCCACCGCATTCCCGGCGGCGTCGACGATCTGGTCGGTGTATCCGGTGCCCCCGAGGTTCTCGACAAAATAGATTCCGGCGAGCGTGGGTGCGAGCAAACGTTTGACTTCGAGCGGAATTTCCGCGAAGGCGCGCTGAACATCGCGCAGAAAATCAGCGCTGAGCCTTGC
>JANNPG010000268.1:0-11756 GCA_031399805.1 Betaproteobacteria bacterium
GATGAAGCGGCGGGGCTGATTCCCGATCACATTACCACCCATGGACAACTCAACGAATGGGAAGCGGCCAATATCTTGGATGGGGAAAAATGGGCGTTCTCACGGAAGCACGATAATCTTCTATCACTCCAGTTCATGCGCCTACTGCACAGAAAGTTATTCGGGACCACTTGGAAGTGGGCAGGGGAGTTCCGTACGACAGCAAAGAATGTCGGAGACGTCGATGCCAAACAAATCGGAACCGAACTGAAAAAATTATGCGGGGATGTTGAATACCAGATTGAACACAAGACGTATTTACCGGATGAGATTGCGGGTCGATTTCACCATCGTCTTACCTGGATACATCCTTTCCCAAACGGGAATGGCCGTTTTTCACGAACCATGGCGGATCTTCTGATCGTGCAAAATGGCGCTCAGCGCTTTTCATGGGGGGAGGGAAATCTTGTCGCTGCTGGCGAAGTACGCCATCGTTACATCGAGGCATTACACGCGGCCGATGCGAAAAATTATCGGCCATTGCTCGATTTCATCCGATCTGGCCAATAAAGAATCAAAGGAATCGGGCTCGAATTAAATAGAAAGCAAAGAAACCATTTACGCGAGGAACGGTTATGCCATCCTCAGCAATCACCGGAAGCTGCCTATGCGGTTCGGTCAAATTTGAAGTCACGCCGCCGTTCGCGGCGTTTCGCTATTGCCACTGCAGCCGTTGCCAGAAAGCGAGCGGCAGCGCGCACGCGGCGAATGCGTTTCTCCCGGCGACGCAGTTCAAATGGCTTGCCGGCGATCCCGGCGCGCGCCCCGATAACAGCATCTTCTGGAAATCAAAAGCCGCGTGGTACGTCTCGCCGCAGGAACTGAAAAAGTTCGACGAAATGAACTGAGCCGCCGGGAATCTGGCGATTCAGTGATTCGGTGATTAAGTGATTGTGTTGCTCAATCCCTCAATCACCCATCACTCGTCACCCTTACCTCGTCACCCTTATCTCGTCACCCTCACTCGTCACCTGCTTTTATTTATTATTTCGTAAACGCGATTTCCCCGGCCGTGATGCCCAGGTTGAGCGCCAGTCCGCTGGACTTCGACTTCAGGGTGAAAATCACGCCTTTACTGTTCTGGAAGCTGGAAGTGTCCCCGCCCCCGACCACGGCAACGCCGGCGCCAGCGGCCGAGTAGTTGCCCGGGAAATCCTCGAGCTTGTTCAGGAAGCGCACGTCGCCGGTACCGTGAGACTTGGAGGCGCCGATGATGGCGCCGACCTGCAGGCCTTTGAGGGTGAAGGGATAGTCCTTGCCCTGGTAGTGCAAAATCCCTTTACCGCTCTTGCCGCCCACAATCAGACCCAGTTCCTTGATCTCAATGTCCAGGGTGGCGTTCACGGGTGCTTTCGCGATGTCCGCGGCCGACATCTTTTGCGGCGGAGTTCCATCCGCAGCCAACAATGCCTGCGGCAGAGCAGCCCCGATGAGGGCAAACAGTGATCCGGCGATGATGAGTTTATTGCGCATGGCATTCTCCTGTGAAATTGAACTGCTGGACTAAAACTTCCGGCCCGGCGCAGCCGGGTCCTGGGAACCAGTGGCCTACGCATATTATCACTCGCACGAGTATGGGGTAACGTTGAGTTAAAGATGACGAGATTAGGGGGATGAGATACAGGTTATTAAGTGTGTAAGTGAATTTGCCACCTTCGTCTCGTCACCTTTACTCGTCGCTCTTCATTCCGCACGGATGTTGGCTTCGCGCGCAATCTTGACAAACCTGTCAATGTCGCGCCGCAAGAGCGCGGCGAACTGCTCGGGCGTGTTGCCGACTACTTGCAGGCCGGCCGGTTCGAATATCTGACGTATCTCGGGAGTGGCGAGCGCCCTGACGATTTCGGCATGCAGCTTCATCACGATCTCGCGCGGCGTATTCGCCGGGGCAAACAGGCCGAACCACGCGCTGCCCCCGCCGCCGGAAAAGCCGGCTTCCGCAAACGTCGGAATTTCCGGCGCGATAGGCGAACGCTGCTCCGCGCCGATGGCGAGCGCGCGCAGGCGCTTGGCCCGCACCAGGCCCATCGCCGTCTGCATGGAATCGAAACCCGACATGACTTCTCCCGCCAACAGCGCGGACGCCGCCGGCGCGCTGCCCTTGTAAGGCACATGGAGCAACTTGATGCCGGTCATCGAACTGAACAACTCGGTGAGGAACTGCGGAAAACTGCCGACGCCAAAACTCATATAGGTGATCTGGCCAGGGCGCGCCTTCGCCAGTGCGACGAACTCTTTGACGGTCTTGGCCGGCACCGACGGATGGACGAAAAGCACAAACGGCGTGTCGACCAGATTGGAAATCGGCGCGAAATCCTTGACGGCGTCATACGGCAGCTTGTCATAGAGCGCGGGCGGAGTAGCGAGATGGCCGATCGCGGCGAACAGCAGCGTGTAACCGTCGGCCGGCGCGCGCGCGGCAAGTTCCGATCCTATGATTCCGCTCGCGCCCGGACGATTGTCGACGATGAACTGCTGCTTCAGGCTTTCGCTCATTTTCTGCACGACGGGGCGAATGATGAAGTCCGGGTTGCCGCCCGCCGCGGTTGGGACGATTACCCGCACGGGCTTGACCGGGTAACTCTGCGCAACGACATCGGGCGCAATCAGAAACCAGCTCAAGAATACGGCTGATAGAGCGTGCGACAGACGCATGTTCTTTTCTCCCCCAGGTGGTCAAACCGAACGACCACTGATATGTTGCCAGCATTGGCCATCCAGTTCCAGACTTCGCGGTCGAATTCAGGAAATTCTGCAGTTCCAACCCGCATCCGCCGGCATCAAGGAGGTTTACATGTCCAAACAAGTCGTTGACCAGCTTCTCACGCACGGCATACATCGTTTTCTCGCCGACGGCGTGTACTACCGGGACCTCGTGGATATCCAGGCGGCAACCAAGGACTGGTCGCAGTGGTGCCGGGTATGGTCAGAATTCGCAGCGGCGGCGGAAGAACGCGGAGACGCGGCGCTACGGCAATCTCACAAGCAAACGGCGGCAGTAGAGTTTGCGCGCGCGGCGCTGTACTTCCATTACGCGCAGAACCTGTACTACGACGATATCAAGGTGAAGCGCCAGGCGCATGATCGCAAGATATCGGTCTTCAAGCGCGCCGCCCCGCTCTTCGACCCGCCGCTTGTGCGCGTCGAGATTCCGTTCGAGAAAATTTCAATGCCCGCGTATCTCCGCGTGCCACCGGGACAAGCACCGGCGCCGTGCGTGATCCTCCTGGGCGGTCTCGATACGACCAAGGAAGACTACATGGTCGTCAACAATCTGTGCGCGGAGCGCGGCCTCGCCACGCTGGCGTTCGACGGCCCCGGCCAGGGCGAGGTGCTGTACGAGATGCTATGGCGCCAGGACTTCGAACGGGCGATCTACGCGGTGCTGGATTATCTGGAGAGCCGGCCGGAGATCGACCGCAACCGTATCGGCATCATCGGCCGCAGCACCGGCGGCTACTACGCACCGCGCGCTGCGGCGACCGACAAGCGCATCAAGGCGGCCGTCTCGTGGGGAGCGATGTATCACCTGCGTAATCTCGCCAGCATCCCGGCCGTCACGCGCGACGGCTTCGTGTTTGTGAGCGGCTCGAAGAGCGTCGAAGAAGCGACACGCTTTTTCGAGTGCATCAATCTGGAGGGCGTGGCGCCCAGTATCCGCTGTCCGCTGCTCGTCGTGCACGGCGGCCTCGATACGATCACGCCGATGGAAAACGCCACGCGCCTGGTGGAGGAGGCCGGCGGCCCCGTGGAAACGCTCGTCTGGGACGACAGCGGCCACTGCTGCCACGATCGCGCGCATATCGTGCGTCCGGCGATGGCGGATTTCATGGTAAGGCATCTTTAGGTAAAGGTGACGAGCTACGGGTGATGAAGAAATCCCCCGTTCACCATTACTTTGTCACCCCCATTCGTCACCTTTATTCGTCACCTTTACCTCGTCACCCTCACCTCGTCACCTGTTACATCAACCGTTGCCCCCGCAAGTTGATCCAAGCTATCCTTGCACGCGCAAACAATTACAACACCCAGAGGAGAATCCAATGCGTCGCCTACTTATCGCTATCGCGTCATTCGCAGTCACCATGGCGCCGTTCCCCGCCAATAGCCAAACGAATTATCCGACCAAGAGCATACGCTTCATCGTGCCGGTCACGACCGGCGGGCCGAGCGACCTCGTGGCGCGCCTGCTCGGCGAACGGCTGTCCGCGTCACTCGGCAAGCCGGTGATCGTGGACAACCGGCCGGGCGCGTCGAACACCGTCGGCGCGGCCCTGGTGGCAAAAGCCGATCCCGACGGCTACACGCTCCTGCAGGCCGCGGCCAACATGGCGACCAACCCGATCCTGATGACCGACCTGCCGTTCGATGTCATCAAAGACTTCGTGCCGGTGTCGTTGACGCACTTGACGCCGTACGTGTTCGTGGTGAGCGCGCAGTCGCCGGTTAAATCGCTGCCGGAACTCATCAAGTACATCAAGGACAATCCCGGCAAAATCACCTACGGCACCACTGGCGAGGGCAGCCCGCAGCAACTGGCCACGCTGCTGTTTGCGCAGACCGCCGGCGGGTTCGGGAAAATGACGGAAGTCCCGTACAAAGGCAGTTCCGCCGCGCACCCCGACGTCATCGCGAACCGCGTCTCGTTCATGATCGATCCGCTCGCCGCCTCGGGGCCGCACATCAAGGCGGGCTTTCTGCGCGGCCTGGCGGTCACCATACCCCAGCGTTACCCGTCATTTCCCGACCTGCCGACGGCCACCGAAAGCGGGGTGCCCGGCTACGATTTCTCGAGCTGGGGCGGCGTGTTCGCGCCCGCCGGCACGCCGCGCGCGATCGTGCAGAAGCTCAACGCCGAAATCGGCGCCGCACTCGCGAACCCCGAACTTGCCAAGCGCTTCGCCGACATGGGCCTGGTGGCGAAGAGCAGCACGCCCGATGAGTTCGGTAAATTCGTTCAATCGGAAATGACGCGGTGGCGGGCGGTAATTGGCAAAAAGCCGTGAAGGGTAATCAAGGCTGAGCAGCACGATGATGGCCGTGGTGAGCGAGCCGCAGACCACACTCTTACTTGCGACAGCGTGCCGAAATACCAGCCCAGCCCATGGCGGATGATTTCCCACAGCGCGCCCGCCGCCCCGGTTCACCGCCACTTCGTAGTGGCCCTGTGCTGCTCGCCGGGGAAGGCGGCTGCGGAACTCGCTTTCGTCATAAAGAAAGCGCGAGAGAGCGCAAACAGCCCTCCCCGGCGTCCGTAGTCGAACGGATATCGAAGTGCGTACGAGAACTGGGTGTCGTCAATTGCAGTGTCGATGCCGGGCTTAAGCAGCTGTTCCAGCAAACGGGCCTGCGGCTACTTTGGAGTGACAACGTCATATAGCGCTTGACTACGGCGCAGAGGAGAGACGCAACGATCACTCGGCTTTGGCGCCGGACTCCCTGACCGCCTTGCCGAAGCGCACGGTCTCCGCGCGGATGAGCCTGCCGAATTCCTCCGGCGTGCCGCCCATCGGGTCGACGCCCATTTCCTCCAGCCGCTTCTTCATCTCCGGCGTGCGGATGATGTGCGTGATTTCCTTGGCCAGCTTGTCGATGACGCTTTTCGGTGTGTTGGCCTGCGCGACGATGCCGGTCCAGTTGCCCATCACGAATTCCTTGTAGCCCTGTTCGATGAACGTCGGCACCTCGGGAATGAACGGGTGGCGCTGCTCCGTCATCGAGCCGATGACGCGCAGCTTGCCGCCCTTTGTGTGGGGCAGCAGCTCGGGGATCGAGTTCACCATCAGATGCGCCTGTCCCGAGAGCAGGTCCGGCACGGCGGGGCCGACTCCCTTGTACGGCACGTGCGTCGCGTCAATTTTGGCCGCCACCTTGAACATTTCCATCGAGAGGTGGCTGATGACGCCGATGCCGCCCGAGGCGTAGATCAGGCGGTTTTTCTTCGCCCAGTCCACGAGTTCCGCAACGTTCTTCGCCGGGATTCCCGCATTGACCACCATGATGTTCGGCGATCCGCCGAGCACCACGATCGGCGTGAGATCGCGCTCCAGGCTGTAGTCGAGTTTGGCATACAGCGTCTGCGAGATGGCGTGCGCGGTGCTGATGTTCATGAAGGTGTAGCCGTCCGCGTTGGCCTTGGCGACGAGGCCCGCGGCCAGGTTGCCGCCGGCGCCGGGCCGGTTGTCGACGATCACCGCCTGACCCCATGACTCGTTGAGTTTTTGCGCGACGATCCGCGCCATGATGTCGTTGATGCCGCCGGGGGCGAAGGCGACGACATAGCGGATGGGCCGCGCCGGGTAATCCGCCGCATTCGCAACCGCGGCCAAGGCTGTGGCGAGGCCGGCGAATCCAATAGCTAAAGCACGCTGCATGATGATTTCTGTCATGACCGATCACTCCTGTTATCAGGTATGGTACTCTTCGAAAGTATAACCCAGCGCCCGACGGCCGTTGTCGTGCGCTGCCGTGCCGGCAGGAGAACCGCATAAATACCGGCTTGCAGGGTGATCGCCGCGCGGATTGAGCGGCGACCGGCCTGTCGGTATCAAGAATCAGTCGCTTGAGCGCAAGGCAAGCATAAATCATTTGCCGCAAGTGTTGCAGTTCACTCGCTTGGAATCTCAAAAATAGCGCGCAACCGCTGTTTTGGCATTTTGAGATGGTTTTTAGAGTAAGGTTTGACACCGCATCTCGCGGGTCGCTACATTACGCCATACCATCGTAAGCTTGATGCGCGGCCGCGCATCGAGAACACTCTCCAGAGGTGCAGCTCATGTTTGCCGCCATCAGGTCCGTCGCGCGAGTTTCCGCCGTCCCGCTGATCTTCTTTGCCACGCTGTTTGCCACCGGAACAGCGTGGGCGCAAGCGTATCCCGCGAAGCCCATCAAACTCATCGTGGGCTTCCCGCCCGGCGGCGGATCCGATGCGCTCGCCCGCATTCTCGGCGCCGCGCTCACTGAAAAGTTGGGCCAGCAGATCGTCGTCGACAACAAAGCGGGTGCGAACACCATCGTCGCCACCCAGTTCGTGCGCAGCCAGCCCGCGGACGGCTACACGCTGCTCTTCGTGTCGGCGTCGTTCGCGATCAACCCCAGCCTCTACAAGCTCGACTACGACATTGAGAAGGACTTCACGCCCGTTGCGATAGTCGCGATCGTGCCGCTGCTGTTAATCACCAACAACAATCTGCCGGTGCAATCGGTCAGGGATCTCATCGCCATGGCGAAGGCCCAGCCGGGCAAACTCAACTACGCGTCGTTCGGCATCGGCAGCGCCGCGCATCTCGCCGGCGAAATGCTGCTCAGCATGACCGGCACCGACATGGTCCACGTGCCGTTCAAGGGCAGCGCCCCCGCGGTTGCGGACGTGATGGGCGGCCGCATAACGATGATGCTGCCGGGCATCGGCTCCGCAATCAATCTCGCGCGCGAGGGCAAGTTGAAGGGCCTTGCGGTCTCCACCGGCAAGCGCGTGCTGGGCGCGCCGGAAATTCCCACCATCGCGGAATCCGGTGTCCCCGGCTTCGACGTGGCGACATGGGAATCGATACAGGCACCGGCGGGCACGCCACAGGATGTCGTGGCGAAGTTGAATGCCGCCATCCGCGACGTCGTCGCCGGCAACGATCTGCGCACGAAGATGATCAATATGGGCTTCGAGCCGGATGCGATGAAGTCCCCCGCCGAGGCCGCGCAATTCGTCAAAAGTGAAATGAACAAGTGGGGCAAGCTCGTCAGGGAGCGCAACATCAAGGTCGAGTAGACCCCGCATGAGCGAAGCGCAGGTAACGGTTGTCGGCGCAGGCATCGTCGGCGTGTGTTCCGCGGCATGGCTGCAGAGGGCGGGCTTCAGGGTCACGCTTATCGATGCCGGCCCGGTCGGCGAAGGCGCTTCATTCGGCAACGCAGGCAACCTGAGTCCCGGCGGCGTCGTGCCGTATATGATTCCCGGCTTCCTCAAGGAAGTGCCCGGTTGGCTGGCTCAGAACGGGCCGCTCGCCATTCGTCCCGGCTACTTTCTGAAAATTCTGCCGTGGCTGCTCACCGCGATAAAATCGAGCCGGACGGAAGCGGCACTGAAAACTTCACGCGCGATGCGCGATCTGCATGGCGGCACGCTGGAGGCTTACGACACGCTCACGCGCAATACGGAAGCCGCGGCGCTCATCGAACGCTGCGGCCAGCTTTACGTTTCCACGCGCCCGAACGCAGCGCAGGGCTCGCAGATCGCGCAGTTCATGCGCGAAGCCGCCAGCGTGAAGATGATACTCATGGGAGAAAACGAGATTCGCGAAGCCGAGCCCGCGCTCGCCCCCATCTTCAAGAGCGGCATGCTGCTGCCCGACAACGCCCGCTGCAAGAATCCGCACCAGCTCGTCACGATCATCGCGGGGGAAGCCGCGCGTAACGGCGCAACCATCGTGCGCGGCAATGTCAGCGGCTTCCAGACCAATGCAAACAGGGTGACGGGTATCGTGGTCGATGGCGAAGTGCGGCCGGTCGAGCGCGTGGTGATCGCCGCGGGCGCCGCGTCAGGCAGGTTGAGCGCCGAACTCGGCACGCCGCTGCCCGTCGAAGCGGAGCGCGGCTATCACGTCACGATCGCCGATCCGGGCGTGATGCCGCGCATTCCGGTCACCCACTGCGACGCCAAATTCGTGTGCGCGCCGATGAACATGGGCCTGCGGGTTGCGGGCACCGCTGAGTTCGCGGGCTACGACGCGCCGCCGAACTGGCGGCGCGCCGAGCTTCTCGAAGCGCAGGTGCGAAACATGTTCCCCGGCGTGCGGATGGAAAAAGTGACGCGTTGGATGGGCCGGCGTCCCAGCCTTCCCGATGGTCTGCCCGTGTTGGGCACCGCGCCCACCTTCGCGAACGCGTTCTTCGCCTTCGGCAACTCCCACTTCGGCATGAGCGCCGGGCCGGTGATGGGCAAGGCGATCGCCGAGATTGTCGCGGGGCGTAAACCGGAAATCGATATTTCGCCGTTTAGCGCGACACGCTTTCGCGGCGCGTGAGGTGGTAAAAATGGTTACCGCAGCCGGCCATGTCTGATGCTTCCGCTCGCATGCTCTCACGCGAGAGGGGCGGCGGAGGAAATTACAGCGCCGCGAGGCGGGATGTTGATGCGGCGGTCGAGACGAGGTGCAGCGACACCACGTCGGACTCCGCGAACAGCGCCTCCTTCGATACGCGGCGTACGGCGGCTTCGGCTGCGCGCTCGTCGGTGAGGTGCGGGCTCCAGGCAATGACGTTCATGCCGAACGCCTGACCGTAGCGCGCGACGTATGTGCCGAGCCGGCCGAGGCCGAGCACGCCGAGCGTCTTGCCCGCGAGCGACTCGGTGATCACGCTCTCCTGCCACCCACCCGCGCGCAGCGCTTTATCGGCTTGCGGAATACGCTTGACCAGCGCGAGCACGAGCGACCACGCGACTTCGGCGGTCGAGCTCTGGCCGCTCGCAGCACCATGCGCGCTGCATAGCGCGATCTTGCGCCGCGCACACGCGTCCGCGTCGATGCTCGGGTTGCGCGCGCCCGTGCTGATGAGCAGACGCAGGTTGGGCAGCGCATCGATGACCTGCGCGGAAAACCGCGTGCGCTCGCGCATTGCGACGATGACGTCGTAGTGTTCGGATATGGAACTGAACGCGGAAAGTGCGCGTGATCAAGTGAAATGTCGATTCCGGGCTTTGGCGGCTGTTCCCGCAAACGGGCCTGCGGCTAACGGGTCACAGCGGCACTCCCGTCCCGCGTCTACGACTGCTCGGCGGTTCTCAGAGGAAGAAACGCCGGACGGTGTCGTGAAATTATTCCGAGTCGAGAGTGGAAATATTGGCACTCGCCTCAGCGTGGATGAGTTGCCGTAATTGAAGCCGTGACGGCGTGAGATCGTAAACAGGAAACCATTTCGCGCTCTCCTGCTCTCCCGCCCTTTTATCCAAGCTTTTTGGACCAATCCATCGCCGCGATCCGTTTCAATCCCGCGACAAGCGTGCTTGTTTTGGTGACGCGAAGGCCATCCACGCACTTCTTCGAATATGTTTTGTCAGCCATAAGTTTTTTCGCCGAAGAACGGATCGACGCCACGGCATGATCGCCATACGCCTGATGGGCCTTGTGCATGCCCTCCAGAAATGGTTTGGTTCCCCACGCTTCGAGCATGTATGCGAGATCGATAATGTCCCGGCTGAGCGCCGATTCGTCGCTCCAGCGGTCGTCATTGGCGAGAATCTTTTCAGCGAAGCAGCAGGGTTTATCCAGACACTGCACATGAAGCTGTTTTACCGGAACGCCGGAGAGGTCGATGCGGGCTTCATGCACGATTTCGAATTTGATCAACTCGTCGCCAATCTGAAGAACTGTTCTTATCCCGTACTGATCCGCCCTGACCTCCCGCGCAAGCTTGAATGGCCGGGCGCTTATCTCGCCGAGTGAAACATTGGTGATGGTCGAGCGCAACGCCCGGTAACCGGCGCGATCGGAGCAAAGGAAATCGATATCGGCGGATTCACGATACTCTTTCAATTCGAGGACCACCCGCGTGCCGCCGCCAAAAAAACACCTGGCGCTGCCCAGAAAGTCGCTATTCAGGGCGGCAAGGGCTTTGTCTACCGAGTTATGGCGAATTCGGGTATACATGGCTGGAATGGCTAGACGTTCATCACGCCGCGGCCCCATTTTTCCGTGAGCCTGCGGATAAGTTCACGCTCACCTTCAGTCATGTTTTTCGTATCGACAAATTTCCAGTTGCGCTCATACAGGCCGAAAGCGTCCCGCGCCGTGAGAAACGGGTCGACACGGTTCCAGGCCAGCAGCTTCAGATTGGGAAATTTGCGCACTTCCACGACCGCGTCGCCAAGAAATTTTTCGAGTTCCGCATCGAATCCCGGAATCGCCAGCGCATTTCGAAGTCGTTCCGCAACCTCCTTGCGAAGCTTGACCTGGCAAAGTGCAAGTCCCGCGTCGCGATCGCGCTGACGCTGCGCGCGCTTGGCAACGCGCACCTGATCTATCCGCGGGAGCGGATTGACCTTGGGGCGGCCGAGCTTGCGGACCGCAGTTGGCGCAGTGTTCTTCATGGCCGTCATGCTATCCAATATATGTTGTCATGTCAACATTAAGAAATGGCGCCTCCCCGTCGCGACCGGCACGCCGCAGGGATTTCACGACCTGATTGTGAGCGACCTCGCGATGTGGAAGAAGCTGATTAAGGACGCGAAGATTGGCGTGGATGTGCTGCCGTGATTGAGTGGCTGTGAGGGCGCGAGAGCGCGTTTTCGGGTGTGCGAAATCGTGGTCTGTCCCGATTGTCCTGCTCTGTTGGCGCATCCGCACGGCAGCGCGTAGAATCAATTCTACAGTCCTCTTGGGAAGCTCAATATGACGACCTTGGAACTGAAACTGAATCTGCCAGACGATTTAGCGCAGCGCGCGCAAAGCGCGGGCCTGCTCACGTCAGAAGCAATCGAGTCGATGCTGTGCGAGCAACTGAAAAAGCGGGCCGGCGAGTACCTGCGCGCGATGTGGGCGCGCATGCCGAGCGAGGAACTAACGCCCGAAATAGAACAGGAGATCGTCGAAGAAGTGCGCGCGGCACGCGCCGAGCGACGCAAGAAAAGCGGCGGTTAGTGCGGCTGGTTTTTGACATCAATGTCGTGATCGCCGCGCTGCTATGGCACCGCACGCCGCGTGCGTTGCTCGACCGGGCCATCG
>JANNPG010000285.1:0-6982 GCA_031399805.1 Betaproteobacteria bacterium
CGATCTTGCGGTGCATCCGGCGCAGCCGTTCGCGACGCAGCGTCCACGGTGAAATCTGGGGGCGGTATTTGAGCACGCGCACGCCGTCCCGCTGCATCGCATGCAAAAAATCATCGCTCAAATCCTTCGACCCGAAGCCATCGATCATGACGTGGACGATGACGCCGCGCCGCGCCGCGCGCGACAATGCGGCCGCGATGCGCTGACCCGTGACATCTTCCTCGAAAATATAGGTCTCGAGATAAATCTCGTGCTCGGCGGAATCGCACGCCGCCTCCAGCGCCGGAAAATACTCCACGCCGGCGCGCAGCAGCTTGATGCGATTGCCGGGGACGAAGCCGCTCATGCTCTTACGATGCTCGCCGTCAGCGCGGCGTGATCCGAAATCTGCGCCCATGCATGGCCGTGATGCGCGCGCGCGTGAGTTACGGTGAAGCCGCGCACGTAAATGCGATCGAGCTGAAAAACCGGCAGCGCCGCGGGGAAACTGCGCGCTGGCCGCCCGTACGAATTTTCGAACACTTCCTGCAGCCCCAACGGCCGCGCCAATTCGCCATGCGCGTGACGTGCCCAGTCGTTGAAATCGCCGGCGACGATCAGCGGCGCATCGTGCGGCACCAAGCGCTCGATGCGCTGCCGCAGCGCGCGCATCTGGCGGCTGCGGTGATGCGCCATCAGGCCCAGATGAACGCACACGCAATGCAAAACCGCGCCCCAGCCCGGCGGGTGCACTTCGCAATGCAACAACCCGCGGCTTTCGAAGCGGTGTTCCGAAATGTCCTGGTTATCCCAGCGCACGATCGGAAAGCGGCTCAAGATCGCGTTGCCATGATGTCCGGCATCGTACACCGCATTCCTGCCGTACGCGAAATCCGTCCATACCGAGTCGGCGAGGAATTCATGCTGCGGCTGTTCCGGCCAGTCGACGAATCGCCGCGCCTGTCGCGCGTGCCCGCCCTGCACTTCCTGCAGAAAAAGAAGGTCGGCGTTGAGCGTGCGCAGGCGTTCGCGTACTTCATGGATGACGAGCCTGCGCTTGAAAAAAGACAGTCCCTTGTGAATATTATAAGTCGCGATGTGCAGTGTGTCGGTCATTGGGCGGGAGAAGTATGGTCAATCTGTGGTGCCGTGACGCCACGGCCTGCGGCATATGGATTTGCGCATTTCCTGCACGACACCGCCGGCCTGCCGGCTGATGTCACGGCACATGAGGGCGCGACCGATCAACGGCGGCACCCGGAAACCGGGCGCACGCGACCGAGGGTACGGCGATCAGGAACGCACAAGTGCAACACGCGAGGCGGTGCGCAGGATTCATCGCACCAGCGTACCGGACTCTTATACGACTTCGAGCATGCGCTTTAACGCAACCCGCGCGAGGTCGGCGTCGCGCGCTGGCACCTTGATCTGATTGACGATCTTGCCTTCGACCAGATTTTCCAGCGTCCACGCCAGATGCTGTGGATCTATGCGCGCCATCGTCGAGCATACGCATACCGTCGGCGCCATGAACTTGACGACCTTGCCCTGCGGCTTCACCTGCTCCGCGATGCGATTGACGAGATTCAATTCGGTGCCCACGAGCCAGCGCGTATTCGGCTTGGACTCGGTAATGGTCTTGAGGATGAAGTCGGTCGAGCCGACGTAATCCGACAGCTTGCAAACCTCGAAATTGCACTCCGGATGCGAGATCACCATGCCGTCCGGATACTGGCTGCGGAAATTCAGCACGTGCTGCACCTGAAACATCTGGTGTACCGAACAATGTCCCTTCCACAGCAGCACCTTTGCTTTGCGGATCTGCGCCGGCGTGAGTCCGCCGAGCGGCTCGTCGAAATCCCATACCATCATCTCGTCGGGCGGAATGCCGATCATGTAGCCGCTCCAGCGGCCGAGATGCTGGTCCGGGAAAAACAACACCTTTTCACGGCGCGCAAACGACCACTCCAGTATCTGCTTGGCGTTGGTCGACGTGCACACGATGCCGCCGTGCTCGCCGCAAAACGCCTTCAAATCGGCCGCGGAATTGATATATGTAACCGGCGTGATCTTTTCGTCGGGATCCAGCACTTCGGCAATTTCACGCCACGCGCGCTCGACCTTCGCGAGGTTGGCCATGTCCGCCATCGAGCAGCCTGCGTTCATATCGGGCAGGATCACGACCTGTTCGGGCTTGGACAGTATATCGGCGACTTCAGCCATGAAGTGCACCCCGCAGAACACGATGTAATCGGCGTCCGTCCTGCTGGCGAGCTTCGACAACATCAGCGAATCTCCCGTGAGGTCCGCATGCTTGTACACATCCGCGCGCTGGTAGTGGTGGCCGAGTATCACCGCGCGCTTGCCGAGCGCGGCCTTGGCCGCGACGATACGGCTCTCGCAGGCGTCGTCCTGCAGCGGCTTGAAGCGGTCAAACGCAATCGCGGCAACTTGCATGGCACCCGGTCCCCGTGAGTCGAAAAAGGGTTAGAACATTACCACACTATGACAAGAAATCCAGCGCATAATTCAATTTGTTTATGCCCGCTTTTTACGCGGGGTTATTTCGCCGCGGCAGCTCCCGTATGGCGTCGACGTTGCTCCACGAAAACACCTTGTCCGCGGCGTCACGCCACGGCAACCATACGTGCTGCAGATGCTCGCGCGCCGCCAATGTTACCGGTAAAACCCCGGGCACCTGCAAGCTGAACACGTGCTCGGTGTTGTGCGTCACACCCGGTGCATAGCGCCCGCGCCAGCGTTGGTAAATTTCATACTGGTTCTGCTTGCGCCAGTCGGCAAGCCCGAAGCTGCCGGCGTCGAGGCCGGTCTCCTCGAACACCTCGCGCTGCGCGGTTTGGGCGAGAGACTCGCCCGCATGCTGGCTGCCGGTGACCGATTGCCAGAAGCCCGGACGATCGGCGCGCTCGAGCAAGAGCACCTGCAGATCCGCTGTGTGTATCACCACCAGCACCGACACCGGAATCTTGTACGCAGCGCCCATCGTTCAATCGAAGCCTGGCAGTCTTATGGGGGCGAACCCGCCGCAATCAAGCGAGCGGCGTCTCGGGAAAGTACTCAACCGCGACGGCGGGCGGCGAGTAGTCAAGCATCACGATGAACGTCCGGTTGCGCGCGCGCCACGCATCCGCCGCCCCGCGCAGTATCTCGAGCGCCGTTGCCCACTCATCCGGCGCATGGCGCGCGAGGGGTTCGACATTCTCGATCACTATCACGTAGCCGCGGGCCGCCTCCCATGCGAGATCGTTGATGCAGTCGGAAAACGCGTCCCAGTTGGCGCCGAAATGCGCGGGAAACCCGAGGTCGCGCGCGCATGCCGCCAGGAATCCCGCTTTATCGTGAACGCCGTGCAGGCTGACTTCAAGCCATGCGCAATTCGCGCGCCGCGCCGCCTTGCGCAGAGCCGGCAGCGCGTGCGAAACGAGAAATACGCCGGACTGTTCCGGTCGCAGCGGACTAAGAGCGCCTGATTCGGATGCCGTCATTTATTCGCGGATACGCTTGAATGTGCGGTAGTGATCGTCGCTGTAATAATACTCCCCGCCCCTGCCGCCGACTATGCGGCGCGCGCCGCGATTCTTCGTGTGAGGTGTTGGCACGGTGTATTCATGATAGTAGCCGCGGCTGCGCTGCGGCAGCAGGCGCTCGTAGTTGCCGAACACCGCGCCGTCACGCTCAAATGCAAACGGACCGCCGCGTTTGATGGTCTGCAGCGTTTGCTGCGCCTCGCGCGGCAGCGCCGCGTAAGCAATTTCGCGGCTTAAGGAGGTAGCTTCGTTGCGCGCGACCGCCTCGCCTGTGCCCGGCAGGACAGCGGCGGCGGCGAATGCAATCGCGGCGCAAGAGAGCAGCGCCGCGAGACGACGCCCCGCCTCACGCCTCACCCCTCACGCCTCACGGATTTTGTTGCCGCAGCCGGATATGCAACTCGCGCAACTGCTGCTCGTCGACCGTGTTCGGCGCATGCGTAAGCAAACACTGCGCGCGCTGCGTCTTGGGGAACGCAATGACGTCGCGAATCGATTCGGCGCCGGCCATCATTGTCACCAGGCGGTCGAGTCCGAACGCGATCCCGCCGTGCGGGGGTGCTCCGTACTGCAACGCCTGCAGCAGGAACCCGAACTTGGCCTCCGCTTCCTCGGCATCGATGTTGAGCGCGCGAAACACTTTTGACTGCACGTCCTCGCGGTGGATACGCACCGAGCCGCCGCCGAGTTCCCAGCCGTTCAATACCATGTCGTGCGCCTTGGCGCGTGCCCGTCCCGGATCAGTATCGAGCAGATTTTCATGGCCGTCGGCCGGCGCGGTGAACGGATGGTGCATCGCATTCCAGCGCTTCGCCTCCGCATCCCATTCGAACATCGGAAAATCGAGCACCCACAGCGGACGCCAGCCGCTTTGCGCATGGCCTTTCTCGTGGCCGATTTTCACGCGCAGTGCGCCGAGCGCGTCGTTGACGATTTTCGCCGTGCCCGCGCCGAAGAACATCAGATCGCCGTCCTTCGCGCCGGAACGTTCGACGATCGCGTGGAGAGCCTCGTCGGACAGGTTCTTGACGATCGGCGATTGCATGCCGTCGCGGCCCTTGGCGATTTCGTTGAACTTGATATAGGCCAGTCCCTTCGCGCCGTAAATGCCGACGAACTCCGTGCAGGCGTCAATCTCGCCGCGCGTGAGATCGCCGCCTTTCGGCACGAGTAACCCGGCCACCCGCCCGCCCGGCGTGCCCGCGGGTGCTGAAAACACCTTGAACGCGACGTTTTTCATCGCATCGGTCAACTCGGTAAGCGTCAACGGCACGCGCAGGTCGGGTTTGTCCGAGCCATACAACGACATCGCCTCGTCGTACGCCATGCGCGGGAACGGGCTGGGCAGATCGATGTCGAGCACGCTCTTGAATACGCTTTGGATCAACTCCTCCATCAGCACCATGATCTCGTTCTGCGTCATGAACGAGGTTTCGACGTCGATCTGCGTGAATTCCGGCTGGCGGTCGGCGCGCAAATCCTCGTCGCGGAAACATTTGACGATCTGGTAGTAACGATCAAAACCGGCGATCATCAGGAGCTGCTTGAACAGCTGCGGCGACTGCGGCAGCGCGAAAAATTCACCCGCATGCACCCGGCTCGGCACCAGGTAGTCGCGCGCACCCTCGGGGGTCGAGCGCGTGAGCATCGGCGTTTCAATGTCGATAAAACCGTGCCGGTCGAGAAATACGCGTACCGCCATGGCCGTCTTGTAGCGCAACCTGAGATTCTTTTGCATCTGCGGGCGGCGCAGATCCAGAAACCGGTATTCGAGCCGCACGTTTTCCGACAGGCTGTCGTCGTCCATCATGAAGGGCGGCGTCAGCGAAGTATTCAGTATCTCGATTTCACCCGCGAGCACCTCGACTTCGCCGCTGACGAGATTGGCGTTGGCGGTGCCCTGCGGACGCTCGCGCACTTTGCCCGTCACGCGGACGACGAATTCGTTGCGCAGCTTCTCCGCGGTCTGGAATGTCGCCGCGTTGTCCGGATCGCACACCACCTGCAGCAACCCTTCGCGGTCGCGCAGATCGATGAAAATAACGCCGCCGTGGTCGCGCCGGCGGTGCACCCAGCCGTATACGGTGACGGCCTCACCGAGATGTTTGCGGCTGATCGATCCGCAATATTCGCTACGCATGATTAGAATCGACTCGCATGGTGATATTGACTGACGGCGCACGCACTGCCGGGAACCCGGCGTCGCCCACCCTATTGATTGACAGCCTGCTGACGCGCGGCCTCCGGCCGGTTGGGCACGCTGCCGCCGCGGCGCCCGCTGCCATGGGGCGCGACCACGCCCATCGAGATGATGTACTTGAGAGCCGCATCGACGCTCATGTCGAGCTCGATGACGTCCGCCCTGGGCATCATCAGGAAAAATCCCGACGTGGGGTTGGGTGTGGTCGGCACATACACGCTGACGTAGTCCCCGCGTAAATGATTCACCACGTCGCCGCCGGGTTGGCCGGTCAGAAACGCGATCGTCCATGAGCCTTCGCGCGGGTACTGCACGAGCAGCGCCTTGCGAAATGCCTGCCCGCTCGACGAGAACAGGGTGTCCGACACCTGTTTCACGCTGTGATAGACAGCGTTGACGAACGGGATGCGGCCGAGCACGCGTTCCCAGACAAAGAGCAGGCGCTGGCCGAGGATGTTCGCCGCGATCAATCCCGTGCCGAAGAGCACTACCAGCGTCAGCACGACCCCCATGCCCGGCACGTGAAAGCCAAGCCACCGCTCGGTTTGAAACTGCTCGGGCAGTAACAACAGCGTCTGGTCCATCGTGCTGACCAGTAGATGCAGCACCCACAGCGTGATGCCGAGCGGCACCCAGATCAGTAATCCCGTGATGAAATATTTTTTCAACTGCGCCCTCACACTGACACCTTGATTAACAGCGCGCGCAATTTGCGCGAAAACAAACAATGATTTAACCGGCCTTCGGCGCGCCGCAGCGCGCCTGCGAAATTAGCTGCCCGCCGGGCTGGCGGTCGGCGTTGCGCTCGCGGCGGCTGCTTCAACTTTCTTGGCCGGCGCTTCGGTTGCCGGTTTCGCATCCGTAGCGGCTGCCGGCTGGTCCGCCGATGTCGCCGCCGGCTGATCCGCCGGCTGATCCGCCGGTTTTGCTTTGGGCGTTGCTCCGTGCTTGAAATCGGTCGCGTACCAGCCGCTTCCCTTCAACTGGAAGCCGGCGGCCGTTACCATTTTACTCAAGCTCGGTTTGCCGCACGCCGGACAATCCTTGAGCAGTGCGTCGCTCAATTTCTGCAGAAATTCCTTCTGGAATCCGCAATCGACGCATCGATACTCGTAGATGGGCATAATTTCCCCCAAATTCAAAAGGTTGGATTATAGCGGAAAGCGCCCCCCGCAGCGAGCAGGATGGGGCGTGCAAAGGAAAACCAGGACGTCCGCGCGAACGCAGGCTAACCCGTGCGGGTTGCGCGATCCGC